>NZ_JBEXKU010000132.1:0-13071 GCF_040609575.1 Streptomyces sp. NPDC004647
TCGAATCGATCAACGAGACCTTCAAGGGACAGCTTGACCTCGAACGGCACCGAGGGCGCACACCCGGAGGTGTCATAGCCCGCGTCATGCAACGCGTCCTCGCGCTGACCGCCGCGATCTGGCACAACGACGCGACCGGACAAACCGTCCTACGCTCACTGATCGCCTACGATCACTGACCCCTTGGAATAGATCATCTAGAGGCCGCCGAGGAAACCCTGCGTGAGGCGGAGGCTGCGCCGGAGCCCAAACCCCGGCCGGTGGCCACCCTGCGCACCGCCCTGCTGGCCGACACCGCAGAATGGTTGGACGCACGGATGCGTCACCTCGAGTCGGACGACCCCACGGCCTACTGGGCCGAGCAGCCGTCCCTCAATTCTTGGCAGCGAGGCGGCCACATCTGGGCCACAACACTGCGCACCGTCCCCGACGCGGCACTCCTCGGGCACTTGGCCGCTCGCTACAGCGACCCGCAGCCCGAAGGCCCCGCACTACTGCGCGCCGCCGCCACCGACGCCCTCGGCGCCCTGGCCATCGCCGCCGACCCAGCCTCGACCGAGATGAGTGAACTGGGCCGTGCGTGGCGCATGCTGGACCGCCTCACCTTCACCACAGGCGCTGACCAGGTCATCCAGCCGGCCCGCTCGGCGCGGGACGCCCTCCTCGACCACCTCCTGTCGCGGCACCGGCACCCGGAGACCGCAACCGTCCTCGCCACACCCCCGGACGCCCACGGCGAGCATCCAGCCCGGGAGGCTGCCCGCGCCTACCTCACCCGCCTCAACCGGATCGGACCCGCAGTGGACGCGGACCTGCTCAACGACATCCGCGCCGACTTCGACGACACGCTCAGGGAATTGGACGACGCCCAGCCGCCCCGTGACGCTCCCGCTCCTGCGCCCGCGGCGCCTGTAGTCGGCGCCGTGCCCGGATTCCCGGTCCAGCTCGGCAGCGATCTGCAAGCCGCTGCCGCATGGCGGGCCAAGGTGCCAACTGCCCGCCACGAAGCCGAGAAGACCCAGGGAGCGCTGACACGCGCCGCCGACGCCCTCACCGAAATCACCGCCCATCACGCACCGGAACAGCCGCTCCCCCTCCCGCAGCGACAGAGCAGGGACCGCATCATGGACCAGTGCAATGACCTCCGGTCGACGCTCACGAACCTCGATGCCCAGCATGCGGCGCTCACATATCTCAGCGTCCTGGCCGACGCCGAGCATGCCGCCGAATCTGCCCTGGCCCTGGTCATCACCACGGAACACGAAAAACGAGCCAGGCCGACAGCCGGCCGATACACACGTGAGGAGAACGACGCCTGGGGCGCCGCGCTGGAGGCGGGAGAGCGAGCCATCACCGACATCGTCTCCGCCCAGCGGCGGCTCACCCGAGACGCCCTCCACCGACTCTTCCCGCGCCAAGCCGGGCCGGACGGAGGACGCGCCCTTCGCCGCCAGATGATCGACAACGCGGGTCTGGGCGGCGAGGAATTCCAGCGTGTCTACGACCGTATCCCCATCGCCCGCCGCCACCTCGACCAACTGCAGCGCAGCTACAACAGCCCGCACGTCGAATTCGGCAAGGCACCGGTCACCGCCGCGCAGGTCGACCAGGCGCGCGAACACCTGAAGCACACCGAGCACCGCTTCGAAAACCTCCGGAGAGACCGGCCGGCGACCTTGCGCGCCGTACGCCTGCTCGAAGCGGTGATGGAACTCAAGCCCACCCCCACCGGCGGCCTGGCAGCGCTGGCCACCTACGCAGAGCATCTCAGCCATGGCCGATCCAAAAGCGGCAGCGCTCCACCGGCCGAAGCCACCCCCGCCGTACGGCCTGCTGACCACGCCCACGGCCATGCCCTACAGCAGCGGGGCGCCGGGCCCGCAAGCCGCCTGCCCTGAACCGGCACCATGTCCCAGTGCCGTAACAGTCCACGCTTGGCGCACGATCACGCCACCCACCAGGACAGGGGCAACATGATCCGCAGCTGCATCACCGGGGGCGTCCACCACGCGGACGACCAGCGCCCACCCGCGCTGCCTCGAAACGAAGCCTCGTCAGAAGCCGGAAGTCCGGCTGGAATCATGCGCCTTCTCGACGAATGTGCAGCCCGGCCACACGGAGGCAGTAGGGTCATGTCCCGTTGATTCGGGAGGAGTTGAAGCCACAGATGCGGCCAAAGACGACCAGGTTCCGCTGCTGGGGCCTTCCAAGTGTTGTGGCCTGCTGTGCCCTGATGGCCAGCGGCTGCGGCTCAGCAGCGGACCAGACCGACTCCAAGCCGAGCGCGGCGAAAACGCCCTCTACCGCTGAAAAGCCAGTTGGCCACAGTCGGCTCCGCTCGCTCCTGCTGGCACCGAGCGACCTGGGAGCGGGGTACACCCAGGCCCCAGCCGAGGACCAGGGCAGCGAGCGCTACGACGACATCGGGCTGAGCGGCTGCCCGGCACTGGAGAAGCTCGGGAAGCAGAGCGATCAGATGCAGTTCGCCAGCAAAGCCGCGATCAACTTCAGCTACGACACCGACTCCACCTTGGGCGAGGAACTCCACAGCGACGCCCCCTCAACGCTGTCCACAAAGCTGCGCACCCTCTTCCGTGCGTACACCGCGTGTCCCTCCTACGAGATGACGTCAGGAAGTACGCCCATCGAGGTGAAGATCACCAGGTCCTCACTGCCCCGGGTCGGCGACGAACAGTTCGGATACACGACGACCTTGAAGTTTCCTCACGGGTCTCAAGTACTGAAGACCGTCGCAGTCCGCGAGAAAAACGTCGCTGTGATGCTGGTCGGGGCGCCAGCTCTCGTCGACCGCAACATTGACCAGGCAGTGGGCAAGGTCTCCAGCGGATCCTGACCCCGTGGCTTCCTAGTTCGCAGAGCAGGCCCAACGACGAAGCGGACCCGCTCGGCTCAGCGCTGAACCGAAACTGACACGCCGGGCGAGCTCGAAGAGTTCGCTGCACGGGGTTTCGTGGGCGGGTAGGGCCGACGTTGTGCGGCTGCGGCCAAACGATCTCTCACTCTCGCGGCCCGCTCCCCACGGCGCGGGCCGTACGCGTATCCCGACGGTCATCGTCGTTGTGGGCTGCCTCGATAATGCACCTGCCGCGCCGAGGTCGAGACCACGCCCAACGGGTGCGACAAGCATTCGCCGGTGCCGATCGTGCGCCGCCTGCTCGGCCTGCACGCCCGGCTCGAGGCCCAGTACGCCGAGCGGACGGCCGCCGCGCCGATCGAGGCCGAGCGCGCGTCGGTGGAGGAATCCCGGGGCCTGGAGGCGTACGCGAAGCTCGACGTCACCGCCGAACTGCTGGGCCCCGCCCTCGCCGCGGTGGAGGCCACGCAGGCGCGCGCGGCGGAGCACCGGCGGCTCGGCTGCACCTCGATCACCGCGCGTTCCCCGATTCGCCCTACCGTCAGGCAAGAACGGCGGCTGAGCTGGGCACGCAGGCCCGGCACGCCCACCACCCCAGCGGCTGCGGTCGACGGCAGGATACGCGCGAGGACCCGGGCGACGAGGTCACCGGCCGGTCGCAGGAGCAGCGTCCAGCAAATACAACAGCCGCCCCTTCACCGACACAGGCCAACTGTGGACGGTGCTCGCGTTCAACGACCTCAACACCGACGACGAGGTCAAGGCGTTCCACCTCTGGCGCCGCGCCCAGAGCGAACTGCGCAAAGCCGAGCAGACCCTCGCCCGCGCCGCAACCGACCGCGCCGTCACGCTGGAGCGGCTCGTGAACCTGACGGGATCACAGGAGAAGGCGGGCAAGATTGTCAGACTGAACCAGTCCTCCGTCAGCAGCTCGCTTCGCCCCCGTCGCACCATCTGAGAAACCCGCATACGGCGACGCCCCAATTATGCTGACCACGCGGACCCGGCAACGACACTCGGCTACCTCAAGGCCCGCGATGAGCAGAAGAAGCGGGTCAAACAGGCCGCCGACGCCGTCAACCTCTTGAGCCACCAGTTCACCCACTGGCTGGCAGCGTGAGCGCTTGGCGGCGCGATGCCGGGCAGAGAGCGGACTGAAGCCTCTGGCGTTTATTTGGCACCTACGGGGCCGGGCCGCCCGGGCGGACGACCGTCCTGGCATGTTCGGTCCTTTGAAACAGTGTGACCTATCTCTACAGTTATCCGTGTCAAACAGGGGGTCGGTCCGAGGCGAGGGGAGCTGTCAGGTGCCACGGCTGTACGGGTTCGAGGACATGGCGTACCGACGTGTTCGTGAGCGGGAGGCGGCCGCACTGCGGCCAGCCGCCTCCCGCCGTCTGGCGGGGCAGAGCTACCCGGCGATCACGGAGTGGATGAACGTTGAGGGCTACCGCACAACGCGCGGCGGCTTGTGGCGGCCGGCGACCCTGGCGGGCGTACTGGATCACCCGGCGATCGCTGGGCTCGGCGAAGACGAGAACGGCAGCCTGGTGGAGACCGGGGGGCCGCAGCTCATTACCCCCGAGGATTTCAAGGCGATCCGTGCGATGCGTCCGTCCAACAACCCTGACAGCAGCCGGGCCGACCAGCGCGAGTACCTGATGCCGAGCCCGCTCGCCGTGTGCGGTCTGTGCGCCAGCCCGGTCGATGCCTCGCCTTCAAACAGCGGAAGCCGCGGCTACCGCTGCTCCCCGAGCACGGCCCAGCACCCGGGCGGATGCGGCAAGGTACGCATCAATGCTGACCTGTTCGAGACCTACGTGGCCGAGCACGTTGTGGCGGACCTGGCCAGGCCGGAGGTAAGTGCCAAGATCGCGCAAGCGCGTGATGAGTTGCTGGCAGAGGCAGACGCCCTGAGGAAGCAGGTCGAGGCCGACCGCGCGCGGCAGAAGGAACTGGGCGAGAGCTACGCCACTTCGCCGGATCTGTCGATGGAAGCGTTCAGGACGGCTGACCAGAAGTTGGCGAAGCGGATTCGCGAGAACGCCTCGAAGGCGCGGTTCCTTGAGCAGGCGCGGAACGTACCCGTCGGAGGTGTGTTGGACGCGTTGCGGTGGTGGAAGCACGCCACGCTGGCGTCCAAGAAGGGTGTCCTCACGCTCATGCTGGAGCAGGTGGCGGTGTACCCGGCCGCCGCGCGTGGGTCGCGCGCCGTGGACAGTGATCGTGTGGCGTTGACGTGGCGGCAGTGGGACGAACCCGCTGCCGGGGCAGTAACAAGCGTGGCCTGACGGAGCGTGGGACCCGCTCGTGAAAGCGGTCATGGAAAAAGAACTGAGTGCAGCAGGGCAGTAGGCACGGCATACAGGAAGCACGACACCACAGGGTGCCGTGACGAGCGGTCTGTTGCCAGCGCTTGCCGTCCCGTTCGGTGCTCAGCCGTGCTCCAGGGCGCCGGCGACGTCGCTGGCGAGGGCGTAGCCGTGGCTGTCGTCCAGCAGTTCCTTGCGCCGGTTGTACCGCTGGTGGTGCGGCTGTCCTTGTGATCGGCCCACCGCTGCACCTTGTCCGGGCGCGCGTCCTTCTTCGCCAGGGCGTGGGTGATCGCGTCCACCTTGACCCCGTGCGGCGGGTGGTTGATGTCGCCGAGCCGGGCCCGCTTTCGCCAGGGAGCGCAAAGTCCACCGCGTACTCCTGCCACAGGTGCTGGAACTCGGCGTCTTCCCTGATGATCGAGTGTGTTCTCAGTCGTCAGTAGGGGTGTGTGTTGAGTGTGTGGCATGTGGTGCGGGTGCCGGATCAGGAGCGGTGGGGGCCGTTGCCAGCTGAGGGTGTGTCCTGGGGCGTACAGGACCTGCCGGGGGCGGTGGCCCGGATCGGGCTGAGGCCGGGTGATCCGGTGTTTGTGCAGTCGGACGGCACGGTCGGTACGGAGCTGCTGGATTTCGTCCGCTCCAAGGAATTCAGGAATCTGGAACGGGAATCCAAGCGGAATTACGGATATCCCAATACTTCTCGAGTTCCTGTCGTCGCGCGGGGTGCCGTGGCAGAGGGCAACCGAGCAGGATCTCGCGGACTTCCGGGACTGGCGGTGCCGGGCCCCGGAGAACCCGGAGCAGATCGGCGGGACGAAGTGGAACCGTGAGGCGGCGGCGTTCATGAAGCTGTTCAAGTGGGGGAAGGTCTACCCGCTGCCGGTGGACGTGTCGCGGCGGGAGGACCGGGCCGCGGACTCGGTCAGTGCGCGGGTGTCGTGGCTGACGCCGCGGACCTGGGGGTTGTTATCTCGGGTCCCGAGGAAGCGTCAGGCGTGTTAACTGAACTAAATCCGGCATTTATGCAGGTCATAGCGCCTTCTGCTACGTTCCGGCCGTGGAGCAACTGGGGAGTCCCGAACGGGACCTGAAGCGCCTCGTCGTGCCCGATGTTGGGCAGTTACTGGAGACCGGAGACTGCTGGGAGCCATACCAGCTGCTGGACGCGCATGGGGCCCGGGTCGCCCGTGGCGACGCACTGCAAGAACCTGCTGGCCGCTGGCAGCCCGGCCTCAACGATCAGGTCGTACGGCATGGGCTCCTCATGCTCTGGATGCAGCTCGCAGAACACGCAGCCTGGCTGGTGTTGCACCAGCTGTTCAGACTGCCCGACCCGGCTCAGGAATAGCCGTCCTGCGGACAGTTCAGGAGCTTACGGAAGAAGTCAGTGAGCACCGGCCGCGCAAGCTCACGGTCGCGCAGTTCATCGTGGCCAAACCGGAAGACTTCATACCCTCGGAACTTCAAGTCACGGTCGCCGGCCATGGTCGCGGCATACTTCGCGCTGTCAGGCTCGGTTCCGCCGTTGCGTGTGAAGTGCTGCATGCCGTCAACTTCCAGCACCACCCGCTTGCTCCCTGGCAGCAGCATGAGGAAGTCCATGCGCAGGTTCTGTAGGGCTCGCACACCGCGTTCGCGCACGGTCTTGGGATCCCAGTGCACCCATATCTCCGGCAGGAGAGCGGGTACGTCGCTCAAGTGGCCCTTGTAAATGTTGTGGTAGAGCCAGAACAGGTTGTTCTGTCCCCTGGATTCGCGGGGCAGGGACGCTTGCATGCGGTCGTACAGGGACAGGGTGGCTTGCTCTGCGTCGGTGATGTGGTGGGTCTCCTGCCACCAGGACAGCAGGTCGCGCCAAAGCAGCCCGTCCTTTCCGATGGGGCGGTCGTAGACCAGGACCTGGTCGGCGCGTTCCGCGACTTCGATGTCGTTGTCGAGAGCGCTGGTGAAGCGGATGTCTGGTTTTCCCAGGGTGGCGAAGATGAGGTTGCGCGGTCGGCGGGCGGTGCCGCGCCCGGGTTGGACGAGCTGGAACAGCGGGTAGCCGTCTGCTTCCCCTTCTTGGCGCAGCTGCGCGCCCAGGGGCTTCAAATGCTGATCGGCCAGGTCGACGAAACGACGCTGTGCCTGTTCGTCGGGGAGGACGGCAGAGGAAGCCAGCCCCTCGAGGAAGTGTCCGAAGCGAGGATGCGGGGCTTCGAACGCACCGAGCTGCTCGAAGAGGTCCTCGGTCGACCAGTCGTCTGGGAACCTGATCACGTGGCGTTCGATCTTGTCGCGCAGGCTGCTGGTAGGCGTGCCCCACCCGCTGAGCAGGTCGTCGCCCAGGTCCCACAGTCTTCCCAGCAGTGCGAGGAAGCGGTCCGGATACCGAAGGTGGTCAGACAGGTCGAAGTCCTTGGCCAGTTCGCGCCTCGTACGAGCGGGAATCTCCACGTAGTGGCTTCCGAGCCATAGAACGTCTTGCAGTTGAATGAGTTCGGCCGCAGGAACTGACTCGCTGTCGAGAATGGCCTCAGCAACATGCGCCAGGCGGCTGTCCGGGCAGGCCCGCAGGCTAGCCGTCAGGCGCTCGTGCTTTGTGGGGCCGTCGTTGGGAGGCGGCGCCGGGAGGCGGAGGCGCTCGCACAGCGCTGGCAAATCCTGGTGACGGTTTATCTGGTACAGCGTGACAAGCACGCCCTCGATCAGGCTCCGCAACCGCGGCAGGTCCATCTGCTCAGCCATCCCATGATGATGAGCCAGGCCAGGACGCAATTCCAGATGCTGCTGGTCAGCTCCAGCAAGTAGCCCCCGCCCTCCCACCGACGCTGAGCCGCGTCGGCGGGAAGGAACACACGGGGGCCTGGGCGCCCCGGCGGCACGGTAGCCGGGGTCCTGCCAGGGCCGGGCTGCGCCTTCCGCCACGGACCCGCGAGGCAGTGCTACACGCCGAGCAGCTCTCCGAAGAACTCGCTCAGCATCGCCTCCGCCGCCTGCTTGCTGATGAACTCCGCGCCCCCGAACCGGTACACCTCATAGCCCTGGAGCCGGATCCGCCGGTCTTCCCGCACCATCTCCGCGTACAGGTCCGGCGCTGCCTCCCCCTTGCGCGAGTAGTGCTGCTTCCCATCCAGCTCCAGGACGTACCGGCGGCCACCGGGAGCGAGCAGCAGGAAGTCCATACGCTGACGCACGAGCACCTGCCCCTCCGCCCGCTGCATCCTCTGCTGCTGAGTGAGCGGGTCGTAGTGGAGAAACACCTGCGGCAGGAGAGCAGGGATGTCATCGAATCCCTTGCTCACGGAGAATTGCCAGTATGAGTCCAGCATCAGCTGTTCCGGCTCGTGGAGGGATCCCACCAGCCGGTCCCGAAGCGCTTTGCGCAGCGCTTCCACCGGAAGCGCATAGTTGCCGTCCTGGAGCCTCCACCACTCGGCCACCTCGCCCCAGGTGAGTCCGGAGACGCCGACCGGACGGTCATACAGCAAGCAGTGCTGCTTGTTCCTCGTGATCTCGATCGTCCCGGCCGCGACATCCCGCCAGACGATCTCCGGCTTCTGCTTGGCGGCGAAGATGAGGTTGCGCAGTTCCCCGCGCAGGCCCCGAAGCCCACCTCCGGAATGAACCCGATCGCGCCGCTCCAGAGCCTCTCTGGCGGGCGCGAACACTCGCGACAAGTCCGTTTGGAGCCCGTTTCTGTTGTCGGCCCGGAAAGAGTAGTAGCCGCGCTTGTCGTGGAACGGCAGCTCGAACTCGATTCCCATCCGCCAAAGAACGGCCTTGAGGCAGCGTAAGACCGCGCCGGTCTCGGAGTTGTCCAGCAACCCTTCATGCTCCGGATCCATCGGCAGGTCGTCGATCAGCAGGTAGATGAGGGCATAGGCGACGTCGTCATCACTGACGCCGAACGGCAGGCCCCTTCTGATCCCGTCGATCAAGTCGTGGTTCAGACTCTTGGACGAGTACTGCCCGTTCTGCACCGTCTCGAAGAAGTCATCCTGACGCACGATCTCCCCCTTCATGTGCGTTGTTGTGGGCCGGCTGCGCATGTTATTCCGCCGAGAACATCGCCTGCCGGCCACGCCGTCGTGTGAACCGTGGCCCTATCCTGCCGGGGCCGCCGCCGGGCCATACCCCGTTACGCACACATGCGGGCCGATGTCCCCGAGTCCGGCGGCGTCCGCGTGGTGAGCCGGAGGCTTGCCGTATTTCGGAGCAGTACTACGACCGGGTCGGACGGGGTCGGAGGTACGGCGGCGAGCAGCCGGGCGAGGTCGTTGGCGCTAACGACGGTGGCGCTGGATCATTGCGGGCTGAGGGTGATCACCGCGAGCACCTCGCGGTCATGAAAACGGCGCAGGCCCCCACCCTGCGGCCGTGACGGGGCGGGCGGCACCACCCGCTGGAACAGCTTGAATAACTCCTCCGGCACCAAGCGCTCCACGATCAGCACAAGCTCAGACTACGGACCACACAAAATGAGATGACGTCTTTGTTCGGAGAAGCCACATGAGGCAAGTGACACCGGGACCACATGCCTTACAGGTATCCGATGGGTTTTCAGGCAAGTGCGTCGCGGCGGGGTGCAACCTCGGTTCGGTCGAAACTAGTTGCAAAGCGCACGTTACCCCGGCTGGTATCCGGAAGGGTGGGTCGAAGCCTTCCGGGATCGCCAGAAAGGCAACCGGACGCCACGGGATCGGATGCCCGAGCGGGTCGACAACGTCTACGGATACTGGAGCTGGTCCAACATTGCCAACCAACGCAAATTGAATCCCGGGAAGCCGAGCTGCTCGGTCCCTCGGCACCATCCCCGCCAGCTCACCGCCCGACCGACGCGGCGCCTGACCCAGTGGTCGTTCCAGCTTGGCCGCGGGCGATTCCGCCCTCGACCAACGCGGCGCCTGCCTCAGTGGTCGTTCCAGCTCGGCCGGCGAGTCCGCGATGGGCCCACTCCGCCGCGAGGTGGTGGCAAGACCTGACCAATCCCTCGCCCGAGCGCACCGAGGTCATCGAGGCGTGTGAGGTGTCGGAAGATGTGGTGGTCACGTCCGCTCAAGCGTCGCCGTCAGCCGTTGCGGCGGCGCAGCCGCGTGCCGGGCTCGGCGCCACCAGTACGTGAAACATGGTCTGGCGTTCCTCAGTTCGGGCTCGGTGCCGGGCAGCGGCCGCAGAAGCCTCCGTGTGCCGTTTTCCGGGTGGAGGGCGGGAGGTCCGGCCCTGGCGGTGTGATCGGTGGCCAGGGGGCGCGTCAGGCTCGGTCCGGGCCGATTCCCGGGCTTGTGAAGGACTGACCTGCACGGATGCCGTCTCTTTCCTGTGGTTGCCGCGGGAGCGCGTCCCTTGTGTTCACCGTCCGGCGGGGGAGCTGCCGACGGTGGGTCGGGGGAGTGGGGGCATGCAGAGCGGGCGGGCCGGGCGGGGTCTGCCGGGCCACGGTGATGCGCGCGCCGGCGGGCCGGGGGGAGCGTGGGTCCCGTCCGATCGGGGTCGCTGTGTTCGGCTCCAGGGTCCTGTTCGGCGTCCTGGGTTTTGGGGGTTGCATGTCTAACGGTCTTGCTCTGTACGTTCTTTCCTGCCGGTCTGCGGAGCTTCTTCGGCCCCGCATGCCCTCCGCCTTTGGTGGTGCGGGCCGGCCCTGCCGTAGCCGGAGGCTGCTGGGTCCGTCGCCCCGTCGGCGTCTGTTGCGAGGCCGCCTGTCTTTGCCCCCAGCCAGGTGTTTGCCCCCAGCCAGGTGTTTGCCCCGGGTGTGGCGCGGTTCTGCTCTGCCCACTATTCGAAGAGAAGGACAGCTTGCTCATGACCACGTTGACCACGTTTTCGCAGCCCGCCGACAAGGGCCAGGTCTTTGTGTACTTCGGCTGGCGCTTCGACATCGACGCCGCTGAACGCCTCCTGAACGCGACGCCCCGCACGGGTCACCGCATCGAGGTGGCCTCTACCGCGCGCGTCACCGGTATCGACGCTTCCGGCTTCCCGGACGGGGCGGTGCCGCTGACCCGTCCTCGCATCGATACCGACCACGCGATGCGCACCGACCTGTGCGAGCCCCTCATGGTGGCCACCCTCACCGATCCGGAGATGCATCTCCTCATTGACGGTTACCACCGCCTCTACCGGGCCTGGCACGAGAAGGTCACCGACCTGCCCGCGCTGGTCCTGACAGCCGAGGAGACCCGCGTGATCCGCCTCACCTGACAGCAGGGCTGAGGACTGGCGGCCCGGCGCAGGCCGCGGCCGTGGCGGGGTCTGCGGGTTGCCTCTTGCGCTGCTTACCTGCCGCGGCATGACGGTGGGGCGCCCGACGGCTACGGGCGCCACCACCGTCCATGACCCGGTATGCGCCTGCGCCTGTCGGTGGCACGCCCCACCGCCCCACCCGCGCTCAGACCTTCAGACCCTCATTCAGACCTTCAGACAAGGAGTGACTTCCTCATGCCGTTGACGTCGATGACCGGCACCGATGCGATCACCATCACCCGCGGCCGCGGGGGAGAGGTCGAAGCCGACGGCCCCCTCGATGAGTTGGCTGTGCGTCTCCTGCTGCGCGCCGGCTTCCTGGCAGAGGGGACGTTGTCCGGCTACTGGTACCGCCTCCCCTTCGATCTGGGGGCCGCCTGGGAGAACCAGACTGCCTCGCACGCCGCTCAGATGCTCACCGCCGCGCGTTATCGGGTCGTCCTTGACCCCGCACTACGCCCCGCCCAGCCCGCTGCCGGTACGCCGGTCAACTGCCCGCAGTGCCACACCCCCAACCAGCCACCCACCTTTGAATGCAGCGGCCACGCCGCTCCCGGAAACGGAGACTCCATGAACTACGACGGGCCCGAGCTGACCGCATCGCCCGACCCGAACGGTGACGCCGACCAGCAGCAGCCCGGGCAGCGGGCTTTGAGCATCCTGGATCGTGCCGTCAGTATGGCCAGCCGCCGCTCGAGGAACTTCGCCCCTGACACTCTGACCGTCACCCTTCACGCCCCGGCCGGTGTGCTGGCCCTCGACGCGCGTAGCCGCGGCGTGTCCCGCCCGGCCCCGGGCTTCCCGGACCTGCCTCTGCCCGTCTACGCCGTCACCCCCCGTGACCTGGCAGGGTTCACCGGCCTTCTCACCGCTGAACTGGCCGCCTCTTGTCCGGAGCTGACCCTGACCGTTACGGCGCCGGTCCTCGGCTATGACATCGAGGACGCCTACGCCTGGCGTTACGTCCCGTCCTCCGGCACGTTCACGCCGGTGGATCCCGCTACCGCTTACCGCTATCTCCACGAGGACACCAAGCTGGTCAGGCATCCCTCGCTGGGGAATTCCCCCTACCCCGGGGTGTCCGCACTGGAGGCTGCCGACACCGCAGCCCAGGACCGCTAACCCAACGGCGCCCATCACCGACGCGACCAACTTCACCAGGGCACGGCTTCAGGACGCCCAGCTGAATCACGCGGACATGGCCCAGGCGATACTCCGGTCCGCAGACCTGGCCGGCCAATCTGGCCCACTCCGACCCCACCGAGGCGGACCTGCGAGGAACGGTGCTACGCGGCGCCGATCTGACCGGCTGTCTGCTGGACAACATCAGCATGGACTCTCCACCACCTGGGACGAGACGACACGATGGCCCGCCGGTTTCACACCGCAGGCAGTCGTCGGCGCGGCGATCTGAGCGTGCCCCGGCTCCGGCCATCACCATATGCCCGACCGACAACACAAGGAGAACCGCATGCAGTTCATGCTCATCGCCTACGACGGCACGGACGAAGGTGCCCTGGACCGCCGCCTGGCCGCACGTGAAGCGCACATCGCGCTGGGCGACAAACTGGTCGCCGAAGGCCACATGCTCTTCGGCGTCGCCATCCTCGACGAGAACGACCGGGTGACCGGGTCCATGCTGATCCTGGAATACCCGTC
>NZ_JBEXKU010000133.1:0-13049 GCF_040609575.1 Streptomyces sp. NPDC004647
AGCCCTGCGCACCAGCCGCCCGGCCCTGACCTCACCACCCCGGACAATCACCTGCGGCTCATCCGCGCCCAACGCGGAGAGCGGAAGCACGACCGCCTCCACCGGATCCAGGTCCACCAGACCGAAGCACCCGGGATTCTCCGACTGCGCCGAACGCACAAGACCCCACACCGAGGCCGCCGCCACATCAGCGCCCCCCACCGCACCCCGCGTCACAAAGACCAGGCGTGAATCGGCGAACCGCTCGTCCGCCAGCCAGGCCTGCGCCGACGCCAGGACATCGGCCGTCAGCGCGTGAGCCGACTCCGCCGCATCGGCACCGGACGTACCGCCGACCGCCACGAGTACGACAGCGGGCACCGGGCCCTCGCCCGCCGCCAGCTCCGCCAGATCCTGGCGCGCGGCAACCGTGCCCGCCAGTGCCCCGTTCGCGACGAGGCCGAACGCGTCCGGGCCCACCAGGGCGACGGAGTCGGGCGCGTCCGCCCCCTGCCGCACAGAGACCCAGTCGAGGCCGAACAGCGCGTCGCCGGCGGCCGTGGCCGCGGAGTCGAGCTGCTGCGCCGCGACCGCCCGCAGCACCAGCGACTCGATGGAGACCACAGGCGCGCCGGAGGCGTCGGCGACATTGATCGAGACCGCGTCCTCGGCGGCCGGCGACAGCCGCACCCGCAGCGCGGAGGCGCCCGTCGCGTAGAGCGACGCGCCCTCCCACGAGAACGGCAGCCCACCGCGGCTCTCCACGCCGAGTTCGACGAAGGACGCCGCGTGCAGCGCCGCATCCAGCAGCGCGGGGTGCAGACCGAACGCGTCCGCTTCGGCCTCGCCGCCCTCGGGCAGCACGACCTCGGCAAACACGTCGCCGTCGCGCCGCCAGGCGGCCCGCAGGCCCTGGAAGACCGGGCCGTACGCGAAGCCGTCCTCGGCCAGCCGGTCGTAGATGCCCTCGACAGCCACGGGCTCGGCCCCGGCCGGGGGCCACTCCGCGGCGTCGAATCCGGCACCCCGCTCATCGGGCTGCTCGTCGACCGTCAGTACGCCGGTGGCGTGCCGCGTCCAGGCGGTCTCGTCGCTTCCCTCGGGCCGCGAGTAGACGTTGACGGTGCGGCGTCCGGAGTCGTCGGGGTTGCCGATCCACAGCTGGACCTGGATACCGCCCTGCTCCGGCAGGATCAGCGGCGCTGCCAGGGTCAGTTCCTCGACCCGGTCGCAGCCGACCTCGTCGCCCGCGCGGATGGCGAGTTCGAGGAAGGCGGTGCCGGGAAGCAGCGTGGTGTCGCGGACGGCGTGGTCGGCCAGCCACGGGTGGGACTGGAGCGAGAGGCGGCCGGTGAGCAGCACGCCTTCGGCGTCGGCGAGCGAGACGGCGGCGGCGAGCAGCGGGTGGTGTGCCGCGCCGAGCCCGGCGGCCCGCAGATCGGCCGACTGGCTCTGGGCCCCGCCCTTGGGCCAGTACCTGCGGCGCTGGAAGGCATACGTCGGCAGGTCGTGACGGTGTGCGCCGGTGCCGGCGAAGTACTCCGCCCAGCGGACGGTGGCGCCGCGTACGTACAGGCCGGCCAGCGCGGTGGTGAGGGTGTGGGTCTCGGGGCGGCCGGCCCGGAGCGCGGGGAGCGCGGCGTGGGTGTCGGTGCCCGCGACGTCCAGGCAGTCCTGGGCCATCGCGGACAGGACACTGTCGGGGCCCAGTTCGAGGAAGGTGGTGACGCCGTGGCCGGCGAGCCAGCCGATGCCGTCGGCGAACCGTACGGCCCGCCGGACATGGTCCACCCAGTAGTCGGCGGAGGTGACCTGCGCGACGGTGGCGGGCTCGCCGGTGAGGTTGGAGACGAACGGCAGCAGCGGGGCCTGAAGGGACAGACCCGCCACCACCGCGCGGAACTCGTCGAGCATCGGCTCCATGAGCGGCGAGTGGAAGGCGTGCGAGACCCGGAGCCGCTTGGTCCTGCGCCCCTCCGCCTCCAGGCGGGCGGCGATGTCGGTGACCGCGTTCTCCTCGCCCGCGAGGACGAGCGCGGCGGGGCCGTTGACCGCGGCGACGGACACGACGTCCTCGCGGCCGGCCAGCAGCGGGGTGACCTCGTCCTCGGCCGCCTGTACGGCAATCATCACGCCGCCTTCGGGCAGCGCCTGCATCAGCCGGCCGCGGGCGGCGACGAGCGCGGCGGCGTCGCTCAGCGACAGCACTCCGGCGACATGGGCGGCGGTGATCTCACCGATCGAGTGACCGGTCAGATAGTCGGGCTTGACGCCCCAGGACTCCACCAGGCGGTACAGGGCGACCTCGACGGCGAACAGCGCGGGCTGCGCGTACTCGGTACGGTTCAGCGCATCTGCGTCCTCTCCCCAGAGCACGTCGCGCAGCGGTCGGTCCAGCAGCGGGTCCAGTGCGGCGAAGGCGGCGTCCAGGGCCTGGGCGAACACCGGGAATCTCTGGTGGAGTTCGCGGCCCGCGCCGAGGCGCTGGGAGCCCTGGCCGGTGAAGAGGAACGCCAGCTTTCCGTCGCCCTGGGTGGCGCCGCGCACCTGGTCGGCGGCCTCCCGGTCCTCGGCCAGCGCGGTCAGCGCGGCGAGCGCGGTGTCTCGGTCGGCGACCGTGAGGACGGCGCGGTGCTCGAAGCCGGCGCGGGTGGTGGCCAGCGAGTAGGCGGTGTCGAGGACGGTCGCGGCGGGGTCGGTCTCCAGCGCGGCCACCAGCCCGGCGGCCTGGGCGCGCAGCGCCTCACGGGTGCGTCCGGAGACCAGCAGGGGTACGGGGCCCGTGCAGTCCGCGGTGGCCTCGTCCTCGGCCTCGGGGGCGGCCGGGGCCTGCTCGACGATGGTGTGCGCGTTGGTGCCGCTGATGCCGAAGGAGGAGACACCCGCCCGCCTGGGCGCGCCGGTCTCGGGCCAAGGGGAGTTCTCCGTGAGGATCCGAACCGCGCCCTGCGACCAGTCGACGTGCGACGAAGGCTCGTCGGCCAGCAGGGTCCGCGGCAGCACTCCGTGACGCATCGCCATGACCATCTTGATGACGCCGGCCACACCGGCCGCGGCCTGGGTGTGGCTGATGTTCGACTTGACGGAGCCCAGCAGCAGCGGTCGGTTCTCGTCCCGGCCCTGGCCGTAGGTCGCGAGCAGGGCCTGTGCCTCGACCGGGTCACCGAGCGTGGTGCCGGTGCCGTGCGCCTCGACGGCGTCGACCTCGGCGGCGGACAGCCGGGAGTTGATCAGAGCCTGCTGGATGACCTCCTGCTGGGAGGGGCCGTTGGGGGCGGTGAGTCCGTTCGACGCGCCGTCCTGGTTGACGGCGGTGCCACGTACCACGGCGAGGATCTCGTGGCCGTTGCGCCGGGCATCGGAGAGCCGCTCCAGGACGAGGACGCCCACGCCCTCGGCCCAGCCGGTGCCGTCGGCGGTGTCCCCGAAGGAGCGGCAGCGGCCGTCCGCGGAGAGGCCGCCCTGACGGCCCATCTCGATAAAGGTGCCGGGGCTCGACATGACGGTGACGCCGCCGGCCAGCGCGAGGGTGCACTCCCCGGCGCGCAGCGCCTGGGTGGCGAGATGGACGGCCACCAGGGAGGAGGAGCAGGCGGTGTCCACGGTGACGGCGGGACCGACCGTGCCGAAGGTGTAGGAGATGCGTCCGGACAGAACGCTGCCGGTGTTGCCGGTGAGCTGGAATCCCTCGGCGCCATCGGCGGGCCCGACCCGGTAGTCCTGGGCCATCGCGCCCATGAACACACCGGTCTGGCTGCCCTTGACCGAGGTCGGGTCGATGCCCGCGCGCTCGAAGGCCTCCCAGGCGGATTCGAGCGCGACGCGCTGCTGGGGGTCCATCGCGACGGCCTCGCGGGGCGAGATACCGAAGAAGTCGGCGTCGAAGTCGGGGGCGTCGTGGAGGAAGCCGCCGGATGCGGTGCTGGACGAGGCGAGCGCCTCGGTGTCCCAGCCGCGGTCGGTGGGGAACGCCGAGATACCGTTCTCACCGGCCTCGACCAGGCGCCAGAGGTCTTCCGGGCTGCTGACGCCGCCGGGGTAGCGGCAGGTCATACCGATAATGGCGATCGGCTCCTGGGCCGCCGTCTCCAGTTCATTGACGCGCTGCCGCGTCCGTCGGAGATCGGCGGTGGCAAGCTTGAGGTAATCCCGGAGCTTCTGTTCGTTGTCCATCTCAACTCAACCCATCTCGACAGCCAGCGGCCGAACATGAATCACGCGGGGCATCTCGCGCTCGCCGTGCAATGCGAAAAATAGAAAGCCACATGGCTTCGCAGCCGTTTGGCGGGAAGCCATGTGGCGAGTGTCGTACGGACCGCTACGGGAATTCCCTAGTTCTCCCCGGTCCTTCGTCCCGCTACCAGTTGGAGGCCAGCAGAAGGTCCCCGTATTCGTGTTCCCGGGAGACCTGATTCAGGTCGGCATCCACCATCATGCACATCAGCTCGGGGAAGTCGACGGTGGGCTTCCAGCCGAGCCGGGTATGGGCGTGCCCACTGTCCGCGCAGAGGACCTCCACCTCGGCGGGGCGGACCAGCTCGGGGTCGATGACGACGTAGTCCTGCCAGTCGAGGCCCACGTGTTCGAACGCGATGCGCACCGCGTCCCGCACCGAGTGCATGGTGCCGCTGCCCACCACGTAGTCGTCCGGCTCGTCCGGCTGGAGCATGAGGTGCATCGCGCGCACATAGTCGCCGGCGAAGCCCCAGTCACGTACCGCGTCGAGGTTTCCGAGGTGCAGCTTGTCCTGGAGCCCGAGCTTGATCCGGGCGACGGCCAGCGAGATCTTCCGGGTCACGAACTCCGAGCCGCGGCGCGGGGATTCGTGGTTGAAGAGCATTCCGGAGACGGCGTACATCCCGAAGGACTCACGGTAGTTGCGGGTGATGAAGTGCCCGTACGCCTTGGCGGCGCCGTACGGGCTGCGCGGGTGGAACAGTGTCGTCTCACGCTGCGGAGTCTCGGCGGCCTTGCCGAACATCTCCGAGGACGACGCCTGGTAGAAGCGGATCTGCCCATTTCCCGCGGTACGCGAACTGTTCAGGCCGCTCACCATCCGGATCGCCTCAAGGACGCGCAGCACGCCCATGCCGTTGACCTCGGTGACGAGTTCGGCCTGCTGCCACGACATCGGCACGAACGAGATCGCGCCGAGGTTGTAGACCTCGTCCGGCTGCACGGTGTCGACGGCGGAGACCAGGCTGCCCTGGTCCATGAGGTCGCCGTCCACGAACGAGAGTTCGGAGACGAGCCGGCTGACCCGAGACTTTCGCGGGTTGGCCTGTCCTCGGATCAATCCCCAAACCTGGTAGCCCTGGGACAGGAGATGCTCGGCCAGATAAGAACCGTCCTGCCCGGTAATTCCGGTGATCAGTGCACGCTTGGTCATACCAACCCCTTCTCGACCACGGAGAGACCGCCCAAACGCACAGCTCGGTCGACGACCTTGCATCGAATACGCTTCTGTCCGGACGATAGACATCGGCACGCTCGCAAGCCTCCGACCACGGTGTCAAGAAATCCCGTGCTTACTAGGGAATTCCCGAGTCGGAGCGCCGCGACGAAGGCCGGAAGAGGCAGAACACTAGTAATTTTCGGCACCGCGATGCGGTGCACTGTGTGCGTCGGCGTTCGGGCCGGCTCTGTCAACCGGAGTGTCTTTCCGTGCTGTTCAGACTTCTGCGTACCCATGTGCGCCCGTACCGGCGAGACGCTGCCCTGCTGGTGCTCCTGCAACTGATCCAGATCCTCGGCACGTTGCTGTTGCCGACGCTGGGCGCCGCCCTGATCGACAACGGTGTGGTCGCCCAGGACAGCGGCTACATCTCCCGGCTCGGTGCGGTCATGGTCGCGGTGGCGCTCGTCCAGGTCGCCTCGGCGATCGGCGCGGTGTCCCTGGCCTCCCGTACCGCGATGGCGATGGGACGCGACATCCGGTCCGTCGTCTTCCGCCGGGTGCTGGACTTCTCCGCCCGTGAGGTGGGCCGCTTCGGAACGCCGTCGCTGCTGACCCGGACGGTCAACGACGTCCAGCAGGTGCAGACGCTGACCCAGTCGGGCTTCGGCATCATGGTGGCCGCGCCTCTGATGTGTCTGGGAAGCGTTGCGCTGGCGCTTCAGCAGGACGTGCCGCTTGCGCTGATCCTGGTGGTCCTGGTCGTGGTCGTCGCCGTCGCGTTCGGTCTGCTCCTGGCCCGTATGGGCGCGTTCTACGAGCGGATGCAGACCGGTCTCGACCGGCTCGGCCGGCTGCTGCGCGAGCAGATCACCGGGGTCCGCGTGGTGCGTTCCTTCGTCCGGGACGGCTACGAGCGCGAGCGGTTCGCCCGTACGAGCACGGAGCTGTTCGAGGTCTCACAGCGGGTCGGCCGGCTCATCGCGTCGATGCTGCCTGTGGTGCTGCTGCTCATGAACGGGTTCATGGTCGCCATCCTCTGGGTCGGCGCCCACCGGATCGACACCGGGGCGATGAGCATCGGAGCGCTGAGCGCGTTCCTCAGCTATCTCTCCCTGATCCTGATGTCGGTCGTGATGGTCGCGTTCGTGTTCCTGTCGATGCCCCGCGCGAAGGTGTCCGCCGCGCGTATCCAGGCGATCCTGGCGACGCCGACGAGCGTCACCCCGCCGTCCCGGCCGGTGGGTGCCGCGTCGGACGCGGTGGGACGGCTCGAACTGCGAGGGGCGGAGTTCCGCTACCCGGGCGCGGAGAAGCCGGTGCTCCAGGGGATCGATCTGACCGCCGGGCCCGGGGAGAGCGTGGCGATCCTCGGCTCCACCGGCAGCGGCAAGACGACGCTGCTCAACCTCGTACTGCGGCTGTTCGACGCCACCGAGGGATCGGTACGGGTCAACGGCGTCGATGTACGGCAGTTGGACCCCGAGGTCCTCGGCCGGACCGTGGGCTTCGTACCGCAGAAGCCATATCTGTTCTCCGGGACCGTCGCGACCAACCTCCGCTTCGGTGACCCGGACGCCACCGACGACGACCTGTGGCACGCCCTCCGGATCGCCCAGGCCGCCGCGTTCGTCGCGCGCATGCCCGAGGGGCTCGACGCCGAGATCTCCCAGGGCGGCACGAATGTCTCGGGCGGCCAGCGCCAGCGGCTCGCCATCGCGCGCACCCTGCTGCGCCGGCCCGCCGTCTATCTCTTCGACGACTGCTTCTCCGCGCTCGACTACGCCACGGACGCCGCGCTGCGGACCGCCATGGCGCCGGAGATCGCGCGGTCGACCGTGATCACCGTCGCCCAGCGGATCGCCGCGGTCCGGTACGCCGACCGCATCGTGATCCTCGACGGCGGGCGCGTCGTCGGCACGGGCACACACGACGAACTGCTGCGCGACAGCGCCACCTACCGCGAGATTGCCCTCTCCCAGCTCACCGAGGAGGAGACCGTTCATGGTCTCGCCGGCCGGGCCTAGCCAACCAGAACCCCGCGGGCCCGGCCGCCGTCTCCTCGGACTGCTCCGGCCGCACCGCCCCCGTATCGCCGTCGCGCTCGTCGTGGGAATCGGCGGGATCACGCTCAACGCGTTCGGTCCGCTACTGCTCGGCAAGGCCACCGATCTGATCTTCGACGGTCTCCTCGACAGGTCGGGCGACGTATCCCCGGGAGGCACCACCGGGGGCGTCGACTTCGGCGAGGTCGGGCAGGTGCTGCTGCTCCTGCTCATGCTGTTTGTCGCGGCCTCGCTGTTCATGCTGGCACAGGGCCGGCTGATCGCGGCCGTCGTCCAGCGAGTGGTCTTCGATCTGCGGGAGAAGGCGGAGGAGAAGCTCGGGCGGCTGCCGCTGCGCTACTTCGACCGCAATCCGGCGGGCGAGGTGCTGAGCCGTACGACCAACGATGTCGACAATCTCCAGCAGACCCTTCAGCAGACCCTCGCCGAACTGATCACCTCGGTCTTCTCCATCATCGCCATGCTCATCCTGATGCTGGTGATCTCGCCGTCGCTCGCCCTGATCATGCTCGCGAGCGTGCCGGTGTCGGGGGTGCTCGCCGCATGGATAAGCAAGCGCGCCCAGCCCCGGTTCGCGGACCAGTGGGCCGCCACCGGCTCGATGAACGCGCAGGTCGAGGAGGTCTATACGGGCCATTCACTGATCAAGGGCTTCGGCAGGCGCGAGCAGGCCGAGCGGCAGTTCGACGCGCACAACGACGCCCTGTTCCGGGCCGGCGCCAAGGCTCAGTTCGCCTCGGGCACCATCGAGCCCGCGATGATGTTCATCGCCAACCTCGGCTATGTGGTCGTGGCCGTGGTGGGCGCCTGGAAGGTGGTGAGCGGCGGGCTGACGCTCGGGGACGTACAGGCGTTCATCCTGTACTCCCGGCAGTTCAGCCAGCCGATCGTGCAGGTCGCCGGAGTGGCCGGCCGTCTCCAGTCCGGGATCGCTTCCGCCGCGCGGGTCTTCACCCTGCTCGATGCGGAGGAGCAGGGCCCGGACCCGGAGCGTCCGGTCCGCCCCGGGCCGGTCGCCGGGCGGGTGGAGTTCGACCGTGTGGCATTCCGCTACTCCCCCGGGACCCCCCTGATCGAGGATCTCTCACTGACCGTGGAGCCCGGCAGTACGGTGGCGATCGTCGGCCCGACCGGGGCCGGCAAGACCACGCTGGGCAATCTCCTCATGCGGTTCTACGAGGTGGACGAGGGCCGGATCCTGCTCGACGGCACGGACATCGCGACGATGACCCGCGACGACCTGCGCGCGCAGTTCGGCCTGGTGTTCCAGGACACCTGGCTGTTCGGTGGCACGATCGCCGAGAACATCGCGTACGGCTATGCCGGGGCCACCCGTGAGGAGATAGTGGCCGCGGCGAGCGCCACCTGCGCGGACCGCTTCATCCGTACGCTGCCGGACGGCTACGACACCGTGCTGGACGACGAGTCGTCCGGCGTAAGCGCGGGCGAGAAGCAGCTGATCACGGTCGCCAGGGCGTTTCTCGCGAAGCCCGCCGTGCTGGTGCTCGACGAGGCGACGAGTTCCGTCGACACCCGTACCGAGGTCCTGATCCAGCGCGCGATGAACACCCTGCGCGCGGGCAGGACCAGCTTCGTCATCGCGCACCGGCTGTCCACCATCCGCGACGCCGATGTCATCGTGGTCATGGAGTCGGGGCGGATCGTCGAGCGCGGCACCCACGACGAACTGATCCGCGAACAGGGCGCCTACGCGCGCCTGTACGATGCCCGCGCCCATGGGTCTCCCCGGCCGGCCGGGGACGACGGGCAGCCGGCGGCAGGCGGCTGACCCGTCGCCACCCGCATCCGCGTAATCTCGAGGGGTCGGCGCACCGGCCCGACCACCGGCATTCGAGCCCGACCGATAAGGACGGTATTGTGCCCGACGGAAAACTCCTCGCCGTCAGCGATCTGCATGTCGTGTACGACGAGAACCGGGCGCTGGTCGAGGAACTGCGCCCGACCTCGGACGACGACTGGCTGATCGTCGCGGGTGATGTCGCCGAGAAGTACGCCGATGTCGAGTGGGCGCTGCGGCTGCTCAGCGACCGGTTCTCCCAGGTGATCTGGGTTCCGGGCAACCATGAGCTGTGGACCCACCCGCAGGACCCGTGCGATCTGCGCGGCGAGAAGCGCTATCTCCATCTGGTCGAGTTGTGCCGGGAGTTGGGCATCGCAACCCCGGAGGACCGCTATCCCGTGTGGCAGGGCGCCGGCGGGCCGGTGGCGGTCGCGCCGCTGTTCGTGCTCTACGACTACTCGTTCCGGGCGCCCGGCGCCACCACGACGGAGGAGTCGCTGCGGCTGGCCCATGAGGCGGGCGTGGTCTGCTCCGACGAGTACTTCCTGCATCCCGACCCCTTCGCGGGCAGGGACGCCTGGTGCTGGTCCCGGGTCGAGGAGACCGAGCGCCGGCTGTCGGCCGTCGATCCGTCCCTGCGTACGATTCTGGTCAATCACTTCCCGCTGGTCCGTGACCCCACCCGCGTCCTGCATTACCCGGAGTTCGCGCAGTGGTGCGGTACGGAACTGACAGCCGACTGGCATGTGCGCTTCCGCGCCGCCGCCGTGGTCTACGGGCATCTGCACATCCCCCGGGTCACCCGGCACGACGGGGTGCGCTTCGAAGAGGTATCGATCGGCTATCCGCGGGAATGGCGCAAACGCCCGCCACGGGTGCCACTGCGCCAGATCCTGCCCGAGCCGGCCGGACAGGCCGTCCGGTGATCCGCGGGGTACTGCCCGCCGAGGTCGCAGCCGAGGCGGCGTACGACGACGGGCGTGAGCCGGGCGAAGAGCTGTTCCCGCAGGAGAAGGCACTGATAGCGAACGCGGTCCCCCAGCGCCAGCGGGAGTTCACGACCGTACGCTTCCTGGCCCGGCGCGCGCTGCGCCGCCTGGGACAGCCGCCCGTACCGTTGCTGCCCAACCAGCGCGGGGCGCCCCAGTGGCCGGAAGGCATCGTCGGGAGCATGACGCACTGCGACGGGTACCGGGCCGCAGTCGTGGCCAGGTCCGAGGCGACGGCGGCACTCGGCATCGACGCGGAGCCGGACGCTCAGCTGCCCGAGGGCGTGCTCGATGCCATCGCGCTGCCGTACGAGCGAGCCCGGATCGCATCGCTGACCGCCCGTCATCCCGGGGTGAGCTGGGACCGGCTTGTTTTCAGCGCCAAGGAGAGCGTTTTCAAGGTGTGGTACCCGCTCACCGGACGCGAACTCGACTTCTCCGAGGCAGAAATCGACATCGCTCCGGTCGAACGGACCTTTCAGGCAAGGCTTCTGGTACCGGGTCCATTCGTGAGAGACCGTCGTATCGGTGAATTCCAGGGCCGTTGGATCGCGGAACGTGGCCTGGTGGCGACCGCCATCCATGTGGCACATGGATCGCCATCAGTTCTTCATTGAATCCGTCGTCAAACGACGCGTGCCGCCGTGGCCGCCGACCTACCCACGGCTGTGGGCCGCTCAGCACAGCTCGGTCAGCGAACCCTTCCCCGCGGACAGCAACTTCATTGAGGGGAACCCTGCACCGCATGCTGCCTGACGACCCATCAAAACGAGCGTCAAATGAGCGTCGTGCAACCAAAGTGCCAGGTCAGAAGCCTAGACTGGCAGCCTTCCTGACGTAGGTGCCGAGATCGTCGGCCTCGACGATGCCGGGCGGCGAACCGCCTTCACGCAAGGGCGTGACATAGCGGGTGGCGGTGACTTTCGGGAAGTCACCCCAGATGAGAGGACCCTGTTCCACCGGGTCGCCACGGCTGCCAGGGTGCCCTCATGGAGACCTCCGCGATTCCCGATTTTCCCCGCCGGTTCGCCCGCACCCGCCGCTTCTCCCTCGGTGTGCCACGGCAGTTCACCGTGTCACCGGACGGCGAGCGGATCCTCTTCCTGCGCACGGGCGGAGGCTCGGACCCGGTCAGCCGCCTGTGGTTGCTGGAGGAGGACGGCTCCGGAGCCGCCCGTGCCGAAGACCGGGCGAGGGTTCTCGCGGATCCGCTCGCCCTGGACGCCGGCACCGGCGTACCGGAGGAGGAACGGATCCGGCGCGAGCGGGCGGGCGAGCGCGCCGAGGGGGTGGTGGCTTACGCGACCGACCGCGAGGCGCGCATGGCGGCCTTCGCGCTGGAAGGCGCCCTGTGGGCGGTACGCACCGATGGCGGCGCGCCGTTCGCCGTCCGGACACCCGGCCCGGTGGTCGACCCGCGCCCCTCCCCGGACGGCCGGCACATCGCCTACGTCACCGGAGGCGCGCTGCATGTGGTGGACGTGGCGGGCGGGGGCAGCCGACTCCTCGCCGCACCGGACGGCCCGGAGGTGACGTACGGGCTCGCCGAGCACGTCGCGGCCGAGTCGATGGGCCGGCTGCGCGGTCACTGGTGGGCGCCGGACGGCCGCTCCCTGCTCGCTGCCCGGGTCGACACCTCTCCCGTCCAGCGGTGGTACATCGCCGATCCGGCCCATCCGCACCTGCCGCCGCGGTCCGTTCCCTACCCGGCGGCGGGCACCGCGAACGCCCTGGTCTCGCTGCTCGTCCTCGGTCTCGACGGGAGCCGGACGGCCGTGGAGTGGGACCGGGCGGCCTTCGAGTACGTGGTGGACGCCCGTTGGGACGCCCACGGTCCGCTGATCACCGTGCAGTGCCGCGACCAGCGCACCCTGCGAGTGCTGACCGCCGATCCCGCCACGGGCACGACCGAGGTCCTGCACGAGCAGCGCGATGCGGCATGGGTGCAGCTCATGCCCGGGACCCCGGCCCGGACGGCCTCCGGCGCGCTGGTGCGCCCGTACGAGGAGGAGGACACCCGGGGCCTGCGCGTCGGCCCGGACGGCCGTACGCCGCCCGGCCTCCAGGTCCGTCAGGTGCTCGGCACAGCGGGCGAGCGGGTGCTGTTCACCGCGAGTGAGGACCCCATGGAGACACATGTGTGGGGTTACGAACCGGGGGGCGGCTGCGTCCGGCTGAGCGAAGGACCCGGTCTGCATACGGCGGTTGCGGGCGGCGGAACGGTCGTCCTCGAGAGCCGGACGCCCGACGGTCATCGCGTGAGCGTGCTGCGCGAGGACGGGCCGGCGGGCCGGATAGCCTGCCACGCCGAAGAGCCCGGAGTGGACCCGCGGCCGGCGTTCCTCAGCCTCGGCGACCGGAGCCTGCGCAGTGCGCTCTATCTGCCGTCCTGGTACGAACCGGGGGCCGCGAAACTGCCCGTGCTGCTCGACCCGTACGGCGGTCCGGCCGTGCAGGTCGCCGTCCGCGCCCGTACCTGGTTGGCATGCGTGTCGCAGTGGTTCGCCGAGCAGGGCTTCGCCGTACTGGTCGCCGACGGCCGCGGAACTCCCGGCCGAGGGCCGGAGTGGGACAAGGAGATTCGCGGGGACACCCTCGGCCCCGCACTGGAGGACCAGGTCGACGCCCTGCACGCGGCGGCCGCCCACTGCCCGGACCTGGACCTGTCGCGGGTGGCCATCCGCGGCTGGTCCTACGGCGGCTATCTCGCCGCGGGCGCCGTTCTGCGCCGCCCCGATGGCGGCCAACCGGCGGGGGGGGGGGGCGGCGGCGGGGGCGCGGGCGCGGGCGCCGGGGCCCCGGTAGGGGGGGAAGGCGGG
>NZ_JBEXKU010000134.1:0-13020 GCF_040609575.1 Streptomyces sp. NPDC004647
TCGATTGACCCCCATCGAGTTCGAGACCACCATGAAGCCCGCCACGGCCCTCGCGGCATGAAACCCGACTGTCACCTATCCGTGCAGCAGTCCCGTTTGTGCTGATCGGTACTTCACCGGATCCCGTGGCTGACGGCGTGCTCCTCGATGGTCAAGTCGTGCAATACATCGCCGAGGTCGCGGTGGCGTGCCGCGCCCCGGAAGGAGAGCGTTCAGATGCCGAAGTACGCCCCCAACAAGATTTCGAGCTCGGTGAAGAGGCGGTACTTCGAGCTGCTCCGCGAGGGCCACAAGGGTGCAGCGGCAGCACGCCTGGTCGGGGTCTCGACCACCTGTATTACCGTCGGCTGCGAGGTGGATTTTGGTGGTCAGTCCGCCGCGGGACCGGCCGAGGGCATGGTCGCGCGGCTCGCCTGCCGGGCCCCTTTTGGCGGGCCCCGGCGGCGTGCTGGTGGGCGCGGACGATCGTGGAGTCCACCGCCACGACCCATTCCAGGTCGTCTCAGAACGCCGTTCCCCTGCCTCCCGGCCTGGCCATGCTGGCGATCGCCAGGCGGTGGGTCCCGGTGTCAAGAGTTTGATGCCGAGCGAGGATCTTGAGGCGTAGGTACGATAGTTCCAGCGGCTACCCGGGGGTGTTGGACATGGCCCCAACCCCATACGAGATCGTGCTCTCCGCGGCAGCTCTGCGAGCAGTCCTCCCCCTTCCTCAGAAGGAGAAGGATGACTTGGCCGATTCCTTGCGAGTAGAGCTAGACAACGGGCCGAACAGCGACAAAGAGTATGCCTTCGAGTATCTAGGACACGTCTACACTGCGACACCTCTTAGCGTCGCGGCTGTAGCAGTGCATAGACGCATGTCGCCCGAAGAACTTGAACGGCTAAGGAAGCAAGAGCATCGCAAGGTCAGTGCGCTCGGTTTCTATGTTCAGGACATCTTGCCTTGGGACTCGGCCTTCTCGCATGGTCATCCTTTTTGACTACTCGTTGAGCGTGCAACATCTTCCCTGTTGCTAATGCGCCTGGCCTGGTTTGGGCGAAGTTGCTGTAGGCGCCGGGCTCGGGGAAGGTGATGGTGTCGACGTCTGCGTGGGCCGAACCGGCGTCACTGCGGCAGGCTTTGGCGGATTGGCAGCGTAGGCGAAAGTCAGGACACCAGCGGCTACGACAGCTGCGGCATAAGCAAGTTGTCGGCGCAGCGCGTTGAAGCTCTCCTGTGCGAGGTAGTAGTTTGCGTATTCAACAACAGTTCCGGCAGCCTCCCTGAGGGGCGCCGACTGTTGGGCGAGCTCCGACTCGGGATTGGTTCGGGACGCCGCGTTGGCCTCCAGTAGGCGACTGTACAGATCTGAGAGAGAGTCGGCGACATGTCCATAGAGCTCGTCCTGGTAGACGGTGAACCGTTCGTTGAGACGCTCGAGCGCTGCGCGCCGTTGCTGATCACGACTGGAGTCTCGGAGCCGCTTTTCAAATCTCTCGACTTCCAACTGTGCGAGAGTGACCCATTCATCCGTAAGCAGTTGACTCGCACGTAAAATCATGTAGCCGATACCGATGAGCGAGGCTGCCAGTCCGATACCTGCGGCGATAAGCCTGGGCCAGTCATCCGCTCCTAGGGAACCGAGGCTCGTCAGCTGGAGGCCTGCCACTAGGGCACCCCCTACCCCGGCGGCAGCGGTGAGTAGCCATCGGGTGGTGGTGCGAAGGTTCTGGGTAGCTCCTGCGTAGCTGGCCGCCGGAGTCGCTGCTGCTGGCGTTGGCTGCGGTGATGCGGAAGACATGGTCTCCGGTCCCTAACCCCGTGAGAAGCCGCGCCGCCGAGAGCTAAGTGCCCCAGCAACTACCTGTCATCCCTCTATCAGACCCGACCGCACGCAAATCCGGCACCCGTGTGGGTCCAAATGGGGCAGATCTTTTCCACCTTTGGTTGATGAAAAGGCCGGTGCAGCCGTCGGAATCGACGGCTGCACCGGCCTTTTCATCAACCAAAGGGCTTTCCAGCGTCCGAACGCTCGGTGGTGAGCGGGGTGACCTCCCCGGCCCTGATTTCCTTCTCGCTGAGCGAGATGTTGTAGAGAACTCGTGAAATGTTCTCTTCAATGAGGAACCCCACGAGCTGCGAGGTGACGGGCACCAGGATGCCTATCAACACTCGATCGTGGGTCAGTGCCAGAGTATGCCCGGCTTCACCAGCTGCCTGGATAAGCCCGCCGGACAAGTCGCCCACGCGAACGATGCGCGGTGCTGCTGCGGCCTCACCGAGCTCATCCGCTGTCCCGAGCACCGCTGCGCCGAAATCCTTGAGCAGGGCTGGGGGCAATGTCTGAAGCACGGAAGCGGGTAGCGCGAATCCTTCGGGTGCTTCGCCGGTTGCGGCCACCTGTGCCTGGCCAGCTGGTTGCTGCGCGGAATGCTCCGCGCCGCTGACGGCCTCAGCGAGTGAAGCATCGAGTGTGGCCATCGGCTGATCGCTCGCGATCTGCTTCTCGCTCTCGGCAAGGCTCTGCTGGAGGCGTGAGCTGTTGTATTCGATCAGGTGCTCGACCCAATTCTGAGTGAGGGGGACGATCACACCGATCAATGCCCCATAGTTCTGGATCCCCACGAGCTCCCCGGCGCGCGCGTACTTCTCCAGCGTTGAACCGCGCACGTCTCGGATGCTGATCACCTTCATGAGTTCTATCTCCAGCGTCCATAACCGTCGACACTTGTCGACATCTGTCGACAGTACGCCGCTGGAGTCTCCTGCGCAAGCGAACGCACGGTTGCCGTGCCTGCCTGGCGGTGGGGCGAGCCGGTGAAATCCCTCGGAGCCCGGGGCTTCGTCGCTATCAGTGCTGGTCAGGGCCCTGGGGGGTGCCCCTGCCCAGTCGGCCCATCGTGCTCGGCTTGGGCCACGTCACTGCGGTCGGGCAGTCGCTCACGTGGCTGCGGAGATGGCGGACTCCTACACCGCGGCCGGTTTGCTGGTTCGCGGCCGGGGGTGAGACAGGCCTGCGCGACCGGGCCAGTCGGCCGTCCGGCCGCCGCACCGGAACGCCCCTCGGGTGAAGGAACGAGTGTGCCGCTTGTGGACGGAGTGGAAGCTGAGGCGACCCGCATCGGCCCCATTCTGAGTCTGGCGCCCTCCACGGTGCACCGGATCCTCACCCGGCACGGCCGGAATCGGTGGCCTTTACGACCGCCCCACCGGCCAGATCATCCGCCGCTACGAACGTAGCCAGCCCGGCGAACTGGTCACATCGCGTGAAGATCGGTCGGATCCCTGACGGCGGAGGCTGGTGCCTCGACAGCTGTGCCGCCTGCCCTGCCCCATGGCCTTGTCACCAGAAGGTGTTCCTCGTCGGAGCCGAGGGCCTCTATTCGAATATTCGATGCTGGCCCGGTGTGCAGGACCAGACCCGCGGGTGTGGCCCGGCTCGATGGCCAGAGCCTGAACGTCGTCGCCCGAAGCCGCCACGCCGCTGGATGGAGGGCGGCATTAGCTGGAGGCGGTCCTCGCGGCACGCACAATGCTCGATGGCGGGCCGATTATCCCCGAGGCTGGCGACCGTTGTTCGGCTCACCTTGCGGCGTTGCTGCTCTGGGCGGGCGTGAGCGCTGCGAGGTCGAAGTCGCGTTTGAGCTTGTTTCCTTCTCTCCAGTCCAGGGCTTTGTCGTGTTGGAGGCGGCCGACGACGATGCCGGGGGCGATGCCGACTTGTGCTGCGAAACGCTGGATGTGGGTGAAGGGTTTGGGGCGTCGGCGCAGGGTTTCGTAGGCCGCTTCGTACTCGGGTGGGATGAGGGCGTGGGCGGCGAAGTTGTTGGCTTCTTCCTCGGCGGTGGTAGTGCCCTTGAGCGGGTCGTCGTCGAGGAAGGTCAGGCGTTTGCCGTGAAGGAGGACGTGCCCGATCTCGTGGAAGACGGTGAACCAGAAGCGGTCGTCCTTTTTGTAGCGGTCGGTTAGGGCGATCATGGCTTTGTCCGGGGTGAGCCAGCGGGTTGCGCCGGACAGGTGGGTGTTTTTGAAGGCGGGCGAGAAGATCACGGCGACTCCTGCCTGTGAGCACAGCGCGGGTAGCTGTGTGATCCACAGTTCGGGCTCTTGTGCGCTCAGGGCGCGGATGCTCGGTAGCAGGTCGTACAGCGCTTCGCGGCGGTATGGCTTGCACGTGCGGTGGCGGGCTTCGAGTACGGACAGTCGTAGCCAGGCGTAGGTGGCGTACTGGTCCGGCGTGGTCGAGGTGGAGCGGCGGAAGGCGGCACTGTATCCGCGCCATAGGTCTTCTGCGACAGGTGGGCTGGCGACGCCGAAGAACTGAAGGAGCCGCTGGAGATTGGCGACTGTCCTATCCCGGTTGGGCAGGACCCCGCGAGCGGCGAGGTCGGCGAGCGGGAAGTTGTCGAGCCATCCGGTCTGACTGGCGAGTTTTTCGCGCTCTTGCTCCAGGAGCACCTGGGTGCGCCAGGCGGCTTCCAGGGTGTTCCACACGGTGGCAGGGACGTCCGTGATGCGTTCGAGCAGCAGCGCGGTCTCCGGGCTGAGGACCGCTGCGCCTTGGACGATCTGGTTGATGTGCTTGGTCGACAGGCCGGTGCGTCGGGCTAGGTCGGCCTGGGAGATGCCGAGCTCTTCCAGGGTCTCCTTGAGGGTTTCCCCGGGGGGCGACACGGTCTGGGGCGCGTACTCGAGCGGTGCGGCGCCGGGAGTCATCGGGATGCCTCTCTCCTGAGGGAAGGGGGCGGGCGGGGAGCGGGTCACGAGGTGAGGGTGATGGCGGTGATGATGATGGCGCGGACGGCGTACTCGTCGAGCTGCCCGTCCGGTCGTAGGGGGGACGGGTCGTCGCGAGGGCGTACGAGCAGGTCGGCGGTTGCTCCCAGGGAGATCAGCAGGTGGCCGTCGTTTTTCGGGCCGGGGCGAAGGCGCGCGGCGGGGAGCTGACGGAGCTCGGCCAGGTGGGTGACGGCGGAAATCTCTCCCAGGCGCCGGCGGATTATCGAGGCCAGTGCTGGGCCGTACCGGTCTCGCCTGGCCGCGTCGTCGTTGCAGGTCCAGGCCAGCTCGCCGTCCTTGAAGAGGACCTTCAAGCACCCTCCCCGGAGTTACTTGCGTTTACCTCTTGGGTGCATGGTACCCTCTCGATCAAGGTTTAAGTTGTATGCACCTCCTGGGTGCATACAACTTTGTGTAACTGCAAGAGAGGAGGGGCAGCCATGACCGTGGCGGACACCCCAGACAAGGACTCCGAGCACAAGACGGTGACAATCACGGTGGACGGTGAGCCGGTTGCCGGCGTGCCGAAGCGCACCGCGCCGAACGCGATCCTGCAGCTGGCCGATATCGACCCGGGCACGCACTACCTGGTCCGGATCCGCGGTCGGCACCAGGAGCCGTTCAACGACAGTGGGGACGAGGAGATCACCGTGCGCGAACGGGAGACGTTCGTGTCGGTGTCCACCGGACCGACCCCGATCGCATGACCGGGCCGATGCCGCCGCTGGGGCCTGCGGGAATGATCGCAGGCCTCCGTGAGGCCGGTTACACCGTCGAGCAGAGGGACGGGTTCGTCGTCTTCGACTACACCGTCGAGGTCGGCACCCATGCGGGCCGGTCCGTCCGGATCGCCCTGGAACAGGTGCCGGACTGGCCGCTGTCCGCCCCGCACGGCCCCCATGTCAGCCCGCGCCTGGGCCACCCGCATGGCGCCGTTCATCCCTCCGGACTCGGTGATGAGTGGGAGCACTGGAGCCGCCCGCCGGCCGACTGGGCATCCGACCGGACCGTGCGCGGATACCTGCGACATCTGCGCACGCTGTTCGCCCAGTTCGAGAGCGGACCAGCCGAATGATTGGCCACTTCTCGGCCGCGATGACCACCGAGGTCGCGCACCGTCTCGAAGAACACCTGCAGCGTGCAGACGGGCAGGAGGACTGCTGCTTCCTGCTGTGGCGGCCCAGCAGCGGCGCCCACCGCACCACCGCCCTGGTCACCGAGCTCGTCCTCCCCGAGGACGGCGAGCGGATCCTGCACGGCACCGTCGACTTCACCAGCGCCTACTTCTTGCGCGCCGCGGGCATCGCAGCCGAGCACGGCTACGGCCTCGGCTTCATCCACTCCCACCCCGCCGGGCGCGGCTGGCAGCGCCTGAACGACATCGACGACGCGGCCGAGGAAGCCTTCGCCGCCCAGACCCAGGTCCTCACCGGCCGCCCGCTGCTCGGCATGACCTTCGCCGGCACCGACGCCAGCTACGGCGCGCGCATCTGGCAGCGGCACGTTGCGCGTCGCTATACCTCGACCGAGGCGGAGACTGTCCGGGTCGTCGGTGAACGTCTTGCCGTCACCTTCAACGACCGGCTCGTCCCTGTACCGCCTGCAAGCAACACCCAGCAGCGCACCGTTTCGGCCTGGGGCTCCAAGACCCAGAGCGACCTTGCCCGGTTGCACGTCGGCGTAATCGGAACCGGATCGGTCGGCATGCTCGTCGTCGAAGCTCTGGCCCGCACCGGCATCCAATGCCTGAGCCTCTTCGACTTCGACACCGTTGAGCACGTCAATCTCGATCGGCTGCTGCAAGCCACCGCCCGCGACGCGCAACTGCACCGGGCCAAAGTGTATCTCGCTGCTCGTGCTGCCCGCCGCGCCGCCACCGCCGCCAGCATCCGGGTCACTCCCTATGAGATGAGTGTGGTCGAGCCCGACGGGTTCGCCGCTGCGGCCGATTGCGACGTGCTGTTCTCCTGCGTCGACCGGCCCTGGCCTCGCGCTGTCCTGAACTTTCTCGCCTACGCCCACCTGATCCCGGTCGTCGACGCAGGCGTGGCCGTTGACGCCCGCGGCGGACGGCTGCGCGGCGCCGAGTGGCGCGCCCATATCGCCGCTCCCGGACGCGCATGCCTGGAATGTCTCCGGCAATACGACCCCGCGCAGGTCACCGCCGAACGCGACGGATCCCTCGACAATCCTGCTTACATCCGCGACCTGCCCGAAACCCACCCGATGCGCCGCAACGAGAACGTCTTCGTCTTCTCAGCAGCAGCCGCCTCCGCGCAGCTCATCCAGTTCCTCACCATGACCACCGCCCCGGGTGGTAACGCGGACACCGGCGCCCATCTCTACCACCTGGCCACCGGCACCCTCGACCGCCGCCAAGACGGCTGCAACACGGGCTGCCTCTACGACACCGCACTGCGCCCCCTCGGCGACGACGCGAACATCTCCATGACCGGCCAGCACCACGCCGCCGAACAGACCCGCACCGCGCGCAGCCGCGCCGCCCGCCGCTGGTCGGTACGGGTACGACGAGCCGTGGACGATATTGTGTGGCGCCTGCGGTGACGCCCCCGTCCGCTGGCTGGTCCGAGGCCAGGGCCCGCTACGGCGATCAGGAGGCACCGACTGACGCGTTGTCCGAGTCTTGCTCCAATCCCGAAGCCGCGCTCCAGCAGCTATGCCCATTCGATGCCGAGTTCGCGCAGCATGGTGATGCGTTCTGCAGCGAGGCTGGCGCGGCGGGTTTTGGTGTTGGAGAGCCAGATGCCGAGCCGGATTGGGGTGCCGTCGGGCAGGGGCTCGACGTGGGCCCTGGGGACGTGCACATGCCCGGTCCGGTCTTTGAAGTGCTTCAGGGCGGTGATGCCGCGGGTGAAAGCGTCTGTGTGCGTGCGCCCCGCTGGCGCCGCCTTCTCCGCCCCGGTCCGTACGGCTGGTTCGACGCCGAGCTGCGCCAGGCGGTGCTGCTGATCGTCCGTCAGCTGCATCCAACTAGTGCGTTGTCGGGCCAGCCACTGTCCGAGGTCTTCTCCGCAGTAAGTGACGCCGGGGAGGAGTTCGGCGAGGGTGGCTCCGCCGTCCAGGCACATACGCAACGTGGCGTACATACGCTGCCAGTCCAGGGGCCAGGGGCAGTTCCAGTCGGGGTCGATCCCGGCGAGTTGCCGGGCGCGTTCGGCGGCACGAGTGGGGTCTTTCCCCAGGCCCCCGGGTTTGCGCAGGTTCGCGATGATCACGCCTACGGGTTTGCCTTCGGCGACGGCCGAGCGGGGCGGGGCGAGATGGCCGTGGGTTGCCTTGTAGGAGCGGAGGGCGTCCAGGTTCTCCTGCCACGCCAGCTCGGGTGCGGACCAGATCATGCCGAGCTCCTCCAGCTGTCCGATCCGCCACTGGGCGAGCGTGCCGGCCCGATAAGCGCGCCGCTGCTCCGAGACCCAGCCGCCGAGGGGGAAGACGCCTGCGCCGTAGGGGATCTTGGTGTCGAGGGGGACTCGGGCGTGGCCGTGCTCGGCATGCCATTTCCGTAGCGCGTTGAGGCCGGCGAGCCAGACGCGGGACTCGGGCCGGATGACGCGGGTGCGCACGAACTGGGCGATGAGTTCTGGGTCGCGGGGGGTGGCGAACCGCAGAAGCGGCCGTTCCTCCCGCTTCGCGCCGGGCTCGCCTTCCCCGGTGTGGACGGGGGATTCGGGTCGGCTGCGGCTGGTGGCCTGCCGGGCGGCGAGCTGCTCGACGAGCTCTTCATCGTGCGCGCGCAGGCCCTCCAGGACAGCCACCAGCGGTGCATACGAGGCGGAGGCCAGCATGTCCTGGGGGTCTTCGCCGGGGGCGATGAAGACGGGGACGATCAGCCGCGCGACCTTGCCCTCGCCGGGCTCCTGGCGTAGCGCGCGGCCCACCGCCTGGACGATGTCGATGGCCGAGCCGCGCACGTCGGCGAAGAAGACGGCGTCGACCCCGCGTGTGCCGCGGATGTCGACGCCTTCGCCGAGGACCTTCACGTTCGACAAAACCGCCCGGTTGACCGCGATGCCGGTGGCGTCGATGCCGTTGGCGAACTGGTCAAGCACTGCGCGCCGGTGCTCCGCTTCGTGGTCACCGCACAGCCAGTCGGCCCACACTCGGTGCGGCGGCATGTGCTCGACCGGGTCGGCCTCCCACAACCGCGCCGCGGTCTGCGGCAGCTTGGCGGCGAAGGCCATCGCTTCGATGACACGGTGGTGGAAGCTGATGATCGTGGACAGGTTCTCGGCGGCGGCGTGGGCCAGCAGCGCGGCCTGGAGGGCCGCCAGCCGCCGCCCCCGGGCCTCCTCACTCCCGGGATCCTCCCCAGGGCCGGCGCCCTCGACGTCGTGGATCTCCAGCACGTCGATCTCGAACCGGGCCAGGATCTCCCGATCGATACTCTCGGTGAGCGAGAGCGTGAAGCAACGGTTTCCGTAGACGGCGGGATCATCCATGCTTGCGACCAACTGCCCCACGCCCGGCCGCCCAGCACCCTCTGCAGCCTCTTCCACGCCCTCCCTCGGCCCGGCGGGCCCTAGTGCACTGGCGCGGTCTCCGGGCTCCCACAGCCGCGGCGTGGCCGTCAGATACAGTCGCCGCGCGGCACGGATCCGCGCGTTGTCGTGGACCGCGGTCCACGACACCCGCTCCTCCTCCGCCTCCCGCGCTGAGTCCTGGAGGTAGCCGCTGGTGCGGTGCGCCTCATCGATCACGGCGAGCCCGAAGGGCTGGAGGATCTGCCCGTACGCCCCCTGGTGGGCCTTCTCCAACACCCCCAGGGACGCATAGGTAGCGAACACCGTCACCGGGCCCGACCCTGCCCAGAGAGCGAGCCGAGTGGGGATCGTGGTGCACCGCACCCCGGCCGCCTCCAGCACCGCATCCCGCCCCAAGGAACAGACGGCCACCGCCGGGCCACGGTGCCCGGCAGCCCGCCACGCCAACACCGTCTGCGTCAGCAAGTCCAGCGTCGGCACCAGGACCAAGATCCTCCCCTGCGGCTCCAGCCGCTGCGCCGCCTTCGCCGCAATGATCGTCTTCCCTGATCCGGTAGCGGCCACTGCAGTGGTCCGCAGCCCCTCCGGCGGCATCTCAGGATGTGCAGAGAATTCGAGAGCACGAACAATCGAATCCACTGCCTCAATCTGATGCGGCCGAAGAACAATCCCACTCATTCTCTCACCCCCTTTCCTACAATCCGGACACACCGCCGCACTAGGCCCTGTCCGGTCGATCTTGGCGAATCAGCCCTTGGCGTCCGGCGCGCCGTGTCGGACGCCGCGGGCCTTTCCTGGCAATCCTCTTTGCTCACCGCACCAACAGCACAGCTAGGCCGGGAGGGAGAAGCCCTCGGGCGGCGCGCCCTCGACGAACAGCATCCCCACCCGAGCCTTGCCCTCTCGTATCTCCCGGGCCCGCCGGTACTCGGGGGAGTCGTACCACTCCCGGATCCGGTCCATGTCGGGAAACTCGATGACCACGAACCGGGAGGAGTCCCAGGTGCCTTCGACGGGCTTGGGCGTGGAGCCCGCGACCAGGTAACGGCCGCCGTAGCTGAGGATGGACTTCTGGGCCACGGATGCGTAGGCCAGGCCAGCCTCCTCGTCGAGCATATCGACGTTGACGATGACGTAGGCGGGCATGGGATTCCCCGTTCCGTTGGACACGGCGTGTACTGATGTCACGGTAGAGACTATTGACCACCGCTGCCCTGCTCGGCAGCGCGGGCACCGCCGCCTGGCAGTAGAGGCGTGTCCGCTCACCGCCGTGGAGCGTTGACCGGAGCATGGCGGGGCGGGGAGATCTGACCGACGAGCAGTGGCAGCGACTTGAGCCGCTGCTGCCAGTGAGTAACGACCGGTGCGGCCGGTGGCGGGACCACCGTCAGGTGATCAACGGGATACTCCATCGGGTGCGGACCGGGGTGCCGTGGCGGGACCTGCCGGAACGGTTCGGTCCCTGGAAGACGGTGTATGAGCGCCACCGGTTGTGGTCGGCCGAGGGCACCTGGGAGCGTTTGCTCCAGCGGGCCCTGGCTGCCGCCGACGCCGAAGGCGGCATCGACTGGGACATCTCGGTGGACTCCACGGTGATGCGCGCCCACCAAGACGCGGCCGGCGCCCGCAGGACACCACCCCAGGCTCCCGGCGCCACAAAGGGGGCACCCATGCCCGAACATCAGGGCGAAAGGCGGTGGTTGAGCCTGAGGGGCCGCCTGGCGGCGGTGGAGCGGCGGGCGAGGGCCTGGGGCGCTCGCGCGGCGGTTTCACCACCAAGCTGCATCTGAGCGCGGACGGAACTTGTCGGCCCTTGTCCTTGATCATCACCCCGGGACAGCGAGCTGACTGCACACAGTTCGAGCCGGTCATGAACAAGATCCGGGTTCCACGGACCGGCCTGGGCCGTCCGCGTCGGCGCCCAGACAGCGTCAGCGCGGATAAGGCATACAGCAACCGCACCATCCGCGCCTACCTGCGACGTCGCGGTATCCGACACGTGATCCCGGAGAAGATGGACCACAAGAACGCTCGACTGCGCAGGGGTTCACGAGGCGGCAGACCTCCGGGCTTTGATCGCGAGCGGTACAAAAAGCGCAACACCGTGGAACGGGCCATCAATAAGCTCAGGGCATTCCGGGCCGTCGCCAGCCGCTACGACAAACGCGGCTACGTCTTCCTCGGCACCGTCACCGTCGCAGCCCTGGTCATCTGGCTCCGCACGTGATCGCCCGGACACGCTCTAGACAAAGCATAGTCTTTCGCATTCCTCATTCCATCCGACAACAGCCAGGCCGCCCGGCCCACTACACCGTGGACGAGAGCGACGGTCAGCTCGCCGCACCGCTCCAGGCCCTCGCCCGGGCAAAGCAGCCAGCACCGACTCCCGCCCCGGAGCATGTAGTCGACCTCCAGCCGACGGCGAGATCGGCCAATAGCTCCTCAAGGCCCCACCCGGAGCAGCCGGCACCGCCGCGCCACACCCTCGGCCCAACTGGACAGGACAGAGACCCCAGGCCAAGGTCATGACTGTGACCTCGCCACTTGATGTGACGGTGCGCCCGTACACGGCAGCCGACGAACCTGCTGTCTTGGAACTGGTCAATGCCGACCGGATACCCGGCCAGCCTGCCGCATCCTCGGCAATGCTCGCTGAGGCTCTGAACGGCCGCTCACGGGTCGATGCGAGCTGGTGGCAGGATCTAGAAACACCGCAGACGCAGGTAGCCGTAAATGCTGCTGGAAATGTGGTGGGAGTCATTTCCTATGCGATCCGCCCCAAAGATAGGGAGGGGCTGATTCTGTGGCTGCATTGCCGGGAATCCCCAACAGTGGCTGATGCGCTGGTTTCTGACGCACTCACCTACTTCGGCCCGCGCACGGTGCATGCTTTCCATATCGCCTCGGCCCTGACCATGGGACTGGAGGCGCTGCCGGTACGTCACCGGCCTGTCACTCACGATGCGTTGAACCGCGCCGGATTCTCCGGCTTGGACCTGTGGCGCTACATGCGCGCCGACCTCCCCGCACGAGGATTGCCCCAGCTGACTGCCGTCACGATCGGACCGAGCACGGACGACAAGGACGCGCAACGGCTGGAGGTGCGCGAGCGCGGCAAGACAATCGCGGAAGCCGTCGTCGGCCGACCCGTGGAGGGGATCGGGGTGCTCTGGTGGATCGAAGTCCAACCCAGCGCGCGCGGGCGGGGGCTGGGCCGCGCAATGCTTGGCACCGCAATGGAACATCTGGCAACGCTCGGCGCGGCAGAGGTGGTCCTCTACGTAGACGATGACGCTCCGCCAGGAAACGAGCGAGACCGGACCGCCGCCAACTCCCTGTACGAATCTGCGGGATTCTTGGAAGTCGACCGGTTGTATTCCTACACACGCCACTCGAAAGGCGAGCGGTAATCTGACGATCCCTTCGGATGGGGAATTATCGACTCTTTCTCAGGTCGGTTTATGCCAGCCACCGGTGCGCATGATCCGCCGTGCCGGTGGGGGCCTCTGAATCCAGAGCCTACCCAGATTCATTTTGAAGCATACACACCCGGTCCTCGAACGGCCCGCTGTCCGTACCTGCCAGACAACCCGTCACCCTTCCTCTCCTTGCCAGCCTCGGGCCCGCGCAGCGGGCCCGATTGGCCGGAGCGAAGCGGAGGCCTGCCCGGCGGAGCCGGGCTCGGATGCCGCGAAGCGGCATCCGACGCTTCGTCAATGAGCCTGCGCAGCAGGCTCATTGTGCTCGGCGGAGCCGAGC
>NZ_JBEXKU010000135.1:0-12605 GCF_040609575.1 Streptomyces sp. NPDC004647
CGCCGGTAGGCGGTGCCCAACGCCGACTGGGGCGCCGCGAGCAATCAGTGACCGTCTCCGCCTTCACCGATGACATGCGCCACGGCCCGCCGGGGGACGGGAGACGACCTCCCGATCGTTTATAGTTGAATTTGGCGTCAAGTTCAATCAAAGCTGGGCCCCGGAAAAGCGTGGGTTACGGCCGGGTTCCGCGCCGGGCGGCTCGGCCACGGCGAGGCGCCCGGCCCGCAGACAGCGCGCCGCGGGCCGGAGCCCGCCGCGCCTGGTGCGACGCGTGGCCCAAAGGGCACTGCGCGGCAGCCGTTGCGCGCATGCGCCCGCGCTCCCGACCTTGACAACCCGTTTGCTCAGCTGAAAGCTGACCGACCGCTTCGCGCTTGATCTGCTCGAACTGGCTCACCCAGGTCGACACCGCCGCGCGGGAGAAGGGCATGAGTCGGCTGAGGAGGCCCGCCTCCACCTGCTCCGGGCGCCGGAGTCGCTCCTGAAAACAGGAGCGACCCGGGGAGCACATGACCCCACGCCGGCCATCCGGCCGGGCCCCGGCGCGCCAGCCACCCGAGTCGCCGAACACGATGCCGCCCTCGCACGCCACGTAGAGCAAGCACTGTGCTTACTGGGTCAGTCCCGAATGACGACCCAGCGGCCATGATCCGGGCCAGTTCCGGACCAACTCTCCGCCGTCCAGGGCGACCGCATCCGTTTTGGCTGGTCAGGCGAGGGTCTGCACGTGTATCACCATGAGACCGAGCACCTGCTGGTGAGCTACGCGCCGAAGAAGCTCGGCTTCTTCTAGACGCACGCGAAGGGCGCCTGACCTGGTCTTATGCCCGTCAGGCGCCCTTCGTGACTCTCACTCACGCGACGGGGACATCTACGCGTTCCCGCCCGATATCTCCCACCTGTGTCCCACCTCTCATCCGAGCCCCTGCCCTGCCCAGCTGACGGAACACCGGAGGCACAGGCCAGGGCTGCGCCCACTTACCGCTCAGTCACGCGGTGTCGGCCGCGCGCCGTCCTGCCTCCCGATCAGTCGTGGCAGGCCTGCGTGGTCGGAGCCGACCTTGCGGTAAATGTCCGACAGCAGGCGCGTCACCACCCGGTCCTGAGCGCCCAGCGCCTCCGCGATGCCGGCGTTCGACCAGCCGCGGGCAGCCCATTCGGCCACGGTCCGCTCCTGGGCGGTGAGCGACTCCGTGGCCGCGGTGCGCAGCTGGAGCGGCCACAGACCGGCCGCGTCCAGCTCCTCGCGAGCCCGCGCCGCGACAGCGTCGGCCCCGCACTGAACGGCGCCTTCCAGTCCACGGTGAAGCTGCTCGGCCGCGTCCTGCGGCAGTCCGACACGGCGCAGTGCGATGCCGTGGTCCACCAGCGCACACGCCAGGTCGTAGCCGGAGGGTGAGCGCTCGAGGTGTTCGACGGCCTCGGCCAGCAGGGTGACCCGTTCCGCACCGTTGGCCACCGAGGCCATGGCACGCAAGGCCTGCCCGATGGCGGACTGGGTACCGAATCGGCGGGCCCTCCGGACGCCTTCGGAGGCGAACTCGAGGGCCCGTTCCGGGTCGTCGACTTCCAGTGCCTGGGCCAGGTGGAGCTGCCAGGGACACCAGGCGGGGTTGCGCATGCCGCGCGGTTCGAGCCGCAGACCGACCCGGGACAGCTGATGCTCGGCCTCCCTGCGCATGCCGAGGGCGAGCAGCAGCTCGCTGTAGACGGTCTGGGAGTCCGGGTACACCACGGCGCTGGGCACGACCTCGCCGTAGCTGTACATGGTGGCGAGTTCTTGGGCGTCCCTGGTACGGCCGCGGGCGAGCAGGATCTCGATGAGGATGCCGATGGCGAAGTACTGTGCGGGCACCTGGTGCCCGACCCTGTCCGCGATCCGCAGTCCGCCGCGGACCAGGTTCTCGGCCTCGTCAAGGCGTCCGCGGCGATAGCGGATATAGCCCAGGAGTGTGTAACCGAACGACAGATGGGCGCCGCGCCAGCCCTTGGTCTCGCATTCTGCGATGCCCCTGTTGAAGAGTTCCTCCGCTCGCCCGGGCTGGTCGCAGTACATGAAGGTAAGAGCGACCAGGACCGGGACCTCGAAACCCCACTGCTCGTCAGTCCACTTGAGGCCCTCGCCGAGGGCTTCTTCCGCATAGTGGAGTGCGGTGGCAGCGGGCTCGCCACGCACCATGGCGTCCCAGGCACGCAGCCCCAGGATGTACCGCTCCGCCATGCCCCGGCCGGTGAGGTGCTCGGCGAGCCTGGCCAGCTTTCGTGAGCGGGCGGGCGAGTCCTGTTCGTCGGCCCGGAAGGCGTTCCACATGAACTGCTCCGCCTGCATGCGCAGCCGGGTCCTGGCGTCGGTGGCCCCCCGGGCGGCTTCGGCGACCGTCTCGGCGGCCTCCGCCATCCGGTCCGAGTGGCCGAGAGCCTGTGCCAGCCGGTAGACGATGGCCTCGCGCAGGGCCGGGTCGAGGACGGGCTCGTCCAGTGCGGCCTGCAGATGGTTGACCGTGGTCGCAGGTTCGGTCAGCAGGGCGGAGCAGCCGAGTTCGAACAGCACATCGGCCCGCTCCTCCAGGACGGGTGGCTCGCGCAGTGCCCGGGCGAGGCAGCGCCGGGCGGCCTCGGGAGCACCTGCCCTGAGGTACTCACGGGCGGCATCGCGGAACTGCCGCACGGCCCAGGGGTCACTCTCGGGGTGCACCTCCAACAGGTGCCGGGCAACCGTCGTGGCACCCAGGCCCGCGCTCGAGACAACAGCGGCGGCCTGGCCGTGCATGGCCACGCGGAACGCCGCGGGAACCGCCCGGTAAACGGCGGTCGCGACCAGCGGGTGGAAGAACTCCAACCGGTCGTCTTCGGGGGCGTCGGGAGCCGGGTCGGCGAGGATGCGGGCCTGGCGCAGCCGGGCGACGGCGTCGGCGGACTCGGCGTCGCCCAGTCCGCCGACGCTCGCGGCCAGGTTCCGGGACGCCTCGGCGCCCAGCACGGCGGCGCTCCAGGCGAACCGGACGGCGGAGGCGCCGAGCCGCTCCAGCCGCTCGACGAGCCCGCCGCCCTTCACGCTGGAGGCGAGCTCCCGCAGTTCGGGCACGTGTACGACCTGCGGTTTCAGCCCTCGATCGGCGACCTTGGCGGTGAGTTCGACGGTCTCGAACGGGTTCCCTCCGGTGACCGCCCAGGTCTCTCGGCAGAACCCCTCGTCGGCTTCCTCACCCAGGGTGTCCCGGACGATGCGGCTGACCGCGCCGGGGGTGAAGGGTACGAGGTCGAAGGGGCGCGACCCATGGCGTTCGGCAAGCCTGCCGAACGCCACCGCGTCAGCGGGGAGTTCATCGGAGCGGTAGGCCACGACGAGCAGCATCGGGAGTTCGGTGACCCGCGGTGCGAAGCCGGTGAGCCAGGCCAGCGACTCGGCGTCGGCCCAGTGGGCGTCGTCCAGCATCACCACCAGCGGCGCTTGCTGCACGGCGAAGCGGGTGGCGATCCAGTCCAGGCCGTCCCGCACGCCCTGCGGATCGGGGGAGCCGTTGCTGTTCCCCGCCACCAGGCCGACCGCAGGGGCGACGATCTCATACCAACTGCCCAGTATCTTACGGTGTTCCTCCTCGGTGGCTGCCGCCAGTACGGGCTGGACGAGCTGGCGTACGACATGAAACGCGACGCCCTGCTCCTGCTCTCCTCCGCGGGCGAAGAGCACCGTGCAGCCGCGAGTCACGGCCTTCCTCCGCACCTCCGTGAGGAGGGTGGTCTTGCCGAGTCCGGCCGGTCCGGCGAAGGTCAGCAAGCCGCCCGCACCCGGTGCGGCCGAGCCGGTGGACGTCCCGTTCAGGTCGCTCAACAGCGCATCCACTGCCGCGAGTTCTGCGTCACGCTCCAGTAGCAGCCGAGGCGTTCGCCCCGGCCGGTCTCCCGTGTAGGTCACATCCGTTCCTTCGACCGTGCGTCGTCCGAGTATGCGAAGAGTACGCCCTCGGAGACGGTCCGTAGCCCTCGCGGAGCTTTTGCCCCACGGGGGACGAAAATCTGGTAACACCGGCGACCGCACGGCGGATCCACTCTCTCCCCACCTCGCCCACGCTCCTCCGCAGAGGGCGCGCAAACGGTCGCGTGCGCCGGTTTTCACGCCACGTCGCACCCGTCGACCACGGTTGTACGGGCGATGCGACGCCTAGCCTTCGAGGACGGCGAGAACGCGCCAGCTTGCATCGCCGCGGCGGGAGGCGCCGCGACACCCAGGGGGGTGTGTATGGCGAACGTGATGGATTCCGGCCGCCACCCGGTACCCAAGGACCCTACCCGGCGTACCGCCGCGATCAGGATTCCGTTCCCCGCCCGCTTCAGCCCTCATGCGGAGCGTGCCCGGCGGCACACACTGCAGTGGCTGCAGGGGAGCGGCTTGCTGACGGGGGAAGCCGTGACGGCGGAGTACGACGCGCTGCGGCTCGAGCGACTGATGGCGTATTTCTACCCCGACGCCACAGGCAACGACCTCGAGCTCGCAGCGGACTTCAACGCCTGGTTCTTCATCTTCGACGACCAGTTCGACGGGCTCCTGGGGGTACGGCCCGAGGCGATCGAACGTGTGGTGGACAGCCTCGTACGGACCATGACGGCGGACGGCGCGCCCCAGGTGTCCGGCGAGCACGGCCCGCCGCTCGTCCAGGGGTTCCGGGACATCTGGCGCCGGGCCACCGTCGGCACACCGTACGGCTGGCAGCGTCGGTTCCGTACGCACTGGCAGGCCTACATGGCCGCCCACCAGGGGGAAGCGCACAACCGGAACGCGGAACGCCTGCCTCACCTGGAACAGTTCCTCAAGGTCCGGCGGGACTCCATAGGCGTACAGCCTTGCCTCGACTTCACCGAGAGGTGCGGTGGCTACACGCTGCCGGACGAGTTGCACGGCTCCTCCCCGCTGCGGGAGATGCGTGAGATCACCGGCGATGTGGTGATCTTCGTCAACGACATCGTCTCGCTCGTCAAGGAACTGGCAGCCGGGGATGTGAACAACAGCGTCATCGTCCTCCGCGAACAGAAGGGTTGCACCCTGGAGCAGTCCGTCGAGTACATCGCCGCCCTCGCCAACGCGCAAACGGCCCGCTTCGTGCGGCTCGCCGCGACCCTCCCCAAGACGCTGAGCGAACGAGGCGTGCTTCCGGAGGTGCGCGGGCACATCGACCACTACGTGGAGGGCATGGGTCACCTGATGGCGGGCAACCTCGCCTGGTCCCTTGCTACATCCCGCTACGACGAGACCGGGATTGCCTCCGTGAGCGGCGGGCGGCAACGTCCTTGGGCGTATCTCGCCGTGGCATGCGAGTCCACTGGCGAAGGTGCTGGGCGGACCACGCCGGCAGAGAGTTGAGCACTACGGTCGTGGGGGCCTCGGCGGCCGCACCGACACCGCCACATCGGTCGCGCACGGTCTGGTGGCTGGACGTGAGCGCGCACGGAGCCGGTGGTCCGGTCCACGCAGGCCGGGCAGTCAGTGGCTGCGGCTGCGAGGGCCGGCGGGTTCGAGGTGCCGTGGTTTCGGGGCACGATGCCGGCAAGGTCATCCACCTCGGACGCACCGCCCAGGAACTTGATGTAGTAGCGCGGCATCATCCCGCCCTGGCTATGACCTACGAGGTCCGCGTTGCGTGCGCCAGTCGAACCAAGTGCGGCGTTGACGAAGTCCGCAGCTCGGCCACCGAGTCGGGTACGGGGTCGGTGGCGGCATGCCCGTAGTCGAAGGCAAACGCGTAGTAGCCGGCGTTCGCGAGCTGGGGCGAAAGGTTGTAACCCGGGAGAGCGTGAAACGGGTATCACGCCGCGGGGACCTCGCCGCCGCCGCTCGGCGCCAGTCGCCCGGACCGGCTGCGGGCTACGGGCTACGGGCTACGGGCTTACGGGCTGCCGACTGAAGGGGCCGACTGCCAGGTGCCGGGTGGCAACCGCACCACGGCGCCTGCGGCCCGTACCGCCGGACCCGGACGGCTGCGGCCCGTACCGCCCACAGCCGCACCTCACCGCAGTGTCTGCACGCCACGTCACCAGCGGGGCCACGGGCCAAGGCGGGACCGGGCTGTGGCGCGGGCTGTGCACGGGCGTCGGCGGCACTCCGGACCATCCAGCGCAGACTGCTGCCGGCTCCAGTTGCGCTCACGGGCGTGCGCGTGGATGGCCCGGACGAAGCTCTCGACCCAACCCGCGAACCGTGCGCGTCTCGTTGTTGCGGCAGACCTTTACTGTGCAGTCAACGCGGATCCAGGCCACATACCGCAAAACTATGGCGCAATGTGTCGTGTACTTGACGGATCTTCGTCAAGAGACTGAACCGATCACCACGGCACACATCAAATGCGGCGGGACCCCGGTTCCCTGAGTCCGTGAGAAGCAACTCCTGCCGCCCGTGGGGAACAGGCTCCACATCCCTTACCACGCAGACCGCTGCCCCTCTGTGTCAGGAGACAACATGCACAAGCAGTTCGCCGCCGGCCTCGGCACCATGGCCCTGACCGCCGGGATGCTCCTCGCGCTGCCCGGCGCCACTGCCCACGCCGCCGCCTACCCCACCAGCTCCTTCAACGTCTCCTACGGACAAACCTATACGAAGGGCACACTGACCTGGTACAACCAATCGGTCAACGTTTCCGGTGGCAACAACTCCGTGAGTTCGAGCGCGTGTCGGGCGACCTGGGCGCGCACCTTTGCCGGCGGGGAACAGCTGGGTGGCGATGGCGGCGGCCACGTGTGCAATGGCAATAAGACGTTCAGTTTCACCGTTCAGGCCCAAGTGGCAGGCGGGGCCTCTGCCGTCGAGGTCTGCCTCGAAGACGGTAGCTGGAACGACCTGGCATGCAAGATCTACTACAGGCCTTGATTATCAAGGGTCCGGCAGCCTGCCGTCCCCGTCGCAGTCCCATGTCAGGACGCAGCCGTTGGAGGGGGTGCTGAAGGTCTCGCCGGGGGCCCCGAAACGGCCGTGCCCTGACCGCCGGGTCGGCGGTCATGCCGTCCCGGACCGCGAGGACAAGGCGACCTGCGTGCCGGAGCGAATCCCGTTGCGGCTGGTGAACGAGGCGCCGACCGTGACCGGGGCGTCCCTCGGCCACCGCGCCCTCGTCCGCGGACGCGGCGAGCGCGACCTGGCGCGGGCTGGTACCGCCGCACCTTCTGATACGCGCCTTGGACGTCGCGCCCACACGTCGGGTCCATCCTCAGACCGGCGCCCAGGGATCCGGCTGGCAAAGGCTTGGTTCAAGCCCAAGCGGTCGCGGTCGTCAGTAGTGCCCCACCGCCGCACAGTTCCAGCCAGAAGTAGAGCCAGGAGGGGTACAGGCTCTGGGGCCGCTCCGTGACGCGGGCGGCCAGCCGTCCGGCGGCCATGCCCAGCAACGCCACACCAACGGCGAGAACGGCGCCTCGGCGCAGATGGTCGGACGGATCGGCCGCGGCCCAGCCGAGGAGGGCGGCCAGCGCGATGCCGAAGCCTCCGTAGACGGCGCGCACTTCTGTACGAGCCGTCGGTCCCGTCAGATTGATGCCGAAGGGACGGACGAGTGCGGCCGGCGCCACAAGTCCGTACAGGCCCATGCCGAGGAAGAAGAGAGCGAAGGTACAGATCAGTGCGGTGGTCATGACAGGGATGATGAGCTGCATGACCGACGCCGCGCTTTCACAAACGTGCTACTCCACGGCACCGCTGCTGCACCTTTGGCCCGGACGGGCCGTGTACCACGGGCCCTCGATGGAATTGGGCATGCACTCCGGTTCGGTGTCCTGCCTGGCGGTCGGCCTCGACGACGGGTTCACGCTGGAGACGGATGCCGACGGCGGGTCATATACGGGCCGCAGCGCCCTGATTCGTCCACGGGTGCGTCATCGGATCAGGGCCCATGGCTCGGCCATGGCGTTTGGCTACTTCGAACCGGGTTCAGCCGCTGAGCGGGCGTGCGCCGATGCGCTGGGTGCCGGGAACGGGAGGCCGGTAGCGGTGTCGGCGGCACGGGAGGGCGCGTTGCTGGGTCTCGTGGGACAGCCAGGTCCGGAGCTGGAGGCGATCGATGCGGCGCAGGCCGATCCGCGGATACGGGCCGCGACACACCGGTTGCTCCTGGAGCCCCAAGTGCCCCGTGGTGCTGATGACTTCGCCTTTGACGCCGGCCTCTCTCGCTCCCGCTTCCTGCACGTCTTCCGCGAACAGACCGGCATCACCTTCCGGCGTTACCGGCTGTGGGCGCGCATGCTGCGCGCCGGGAGATCACTGAGGGACTTCGGCAGCCTGACGCGCGCGGCGGCGGACGCGGGGTTCTCCAACCCCTCCCACCTCAGCAGCACCTTCCACGCCACTTTCGGACTGCGGCCGAGCGACCTGCTGAGCACCGGCGTGGTCATCGTCGATCACTCCGGCCCTCACTCGAGGCGTCGCGTGGAAGGCGATCGCCAAGGCTCTGACCCACTGACCGAGACCGCCCCATGGCGGAAGGAGGGCCGTCCCATCTCGGTTTCTGGCTCAGCTCCGTGGGGCCTGCACGCTGGGTGACGGTCCTGCCGGCCCCCGGAGTTGCCTGAAAAGTGGCCGATGCCCCGCAGTTTCCTGGGACTTGGAACTGCCGGGCATCGTCGTTCGCTGTGTCACGGCCCGTACCGGACGGGAGCTGTCCAGCGACGGCCATCGCCGCACGACGATCTCGACGACGGCAGCAGCGAGCAGCCGACCTCCGTGAGGGCGAGGAGCGCTGGAGGAGACCTCGTATGCCGCTACCGCATGCGGCCGCGGTCTCGGTCAGAACGACGTCTGTCGTCAGATGGCCAGCAGCGAAACGATGGCCGGACCGAAGGCCGCGCCGAGGAGATAGGACAGGTTGAACATGCCTATGGCCGCGGGTCGTTGGTCCTCGGGGACGGCCGAGGTCGCCTGCACCGCGAACACGCCTTGGCCCGATGCTGCCGCGATCGAGGCGACTGCTTGGGCGATCAACAGGACGAGTGCCCAGACACTGAGCGCCGCCGTCACGGGAGCCACTGTGCCCATGGCGATGAGCACAGTGATGACCAGCCGGCGGTCCACCCGGGCGGAGGCCGCCACGACGAACCAGGACAGCGTGCCACCGAGCAGCAGCGGCCACACCATGGCGACCCCGATCTGGCTGGTCGTCCATCCCGTGTGCTGGGCCAGCTGTTGCGGTATCGCGTAGATCAATCCGAAGTTGACCAGCGCGAGGGAGAACGCGAGCCCTGAGGAGAGCAGGAACTGTGGTGTGCGTACCAGTACGGTCGGCACGAAACCGTCGTGCCGGACGCGCAGGTGCAGACCGAGGAGCACAGCGGCGACGATTGAGCAGACGCCCGCGGCCACCGGCATGTGCGGGATGAAGACCAGCGCCGTGACCAGTGTCGTCAGGAGTACGGCGCCGACCAGGTCGAAGCGGGCGCGGGACGTCGCGGCCCGGGGCGCGTGACGGAGGACGGCTGGTACGGCGAGCACGCTCAGGACGGGGAGGGCGAGTGCGACCCGCCAGGACAGCAGGTCGGTCACGAGTGATCCGACCAGCGGGGCGGTCGAGCCGACCGTGGCGAGCGCGGCGGTGACGAGCCCCATCCGGCGGGCGGAGTCCGCGAGGTTCATGGCGGTCGCCATCAGGCCGGCGGTGCCCAGCGCCTGCACAGCACTGCCGAGAACGAGGAACGGCAGCGCGGGGGCGGTGACGACGAGAATCGCCCCCGCCGACACGAGCAGGCCGCAGACCGTCAGCGCGGCGCGCACACCGCGCCGGCCGAGAAGACCGGCCGTCAGCGGTGTGCCGACCGCGATGCCCCAGCCGTACGCCGTCACCGTCCAGGTCACCGCACCGACCGAGACACCGAGGCCACGCGCTGCTTCGTCAAGGATGAGGGCCGGTCCCGCGATACCGAAGGACAGGGGCGCGGCCAGCAGAGCGAGCCAGATGGCGGGTATTCGGCCAGGGCGACGTGCCTGTCGCTCCGGTTCGACAGGGCGCGCGGTTCCGGGACCTGTGGGTAGGTCACGCATCAGTCCTCCATGGTCAGTCTGTGGGTCCAGGGCCCGCCATGCCTGCGGTGCAGAACGGGCCGGGCATGGCCGCCGGTGTTGATGCGGGCGGGTGGATCGGGGGTTGGCGAGCCGGAGTGAGGTGAGGCTGACGGCGTCGGCGAGCTCCTTGTGCAGGACTGCGAAGGTAAGCGCGGATTGGCACAGACCGAATCGGTAGGGCTTCTGTCCGGGGGTACGTATTTCCCGTCGCGCCTACGGGGCGGCTACTTAAGAGGCAGGCCGCAGTCGCTCTCGTGCTGCGCGGTGAGGCGGGGATCGGCGTGTCGGCGGAGAACCGACAGCGAGCGCCCCAACCACCAGTGCTCCGCCGTCCGATGCCGAAGCCCAGGGACCTGACGAGGTACGGCCGACGGCTTTGCTCCCTGGTCCGCGACCGGGAAAGGATCTGGCCTGTAGCGGGCTTGGTTCCCCTTCACCGCCCCTGTCCTTCAGTCATGCAGAACCTCGATGAGAGGAACGAGCGATATGTGCGGACTTACCGGCTGGGTGAGCTACTCGCGCGACCTGACTCAGCAGGCGGAACTAGCGTCGGCCATGACGGAGACGATGGAATGCCGTGGTCCGGACGCTCGAGGGATATGGATGTCACCCCGCGCCATCCTCGGCCACCGCCGACTGGCTGTCATCGACATCGAGGGTGGTAAGCAGCCGATGCCTGTCACCGGGCGGGACGATGGCCTCCCGGTCATCACCTACACCGGTGAGGTCTACAACTACCAGGAGCTGAAGGAGGAACTCATCGGCCTGGGCCATGAGTTCCGCACCAACAGTGACACCGAGGTCGTCCTGCACGCCTACCTGGAGTGGGGCGAGGAGTTCGCGCAGCGACTCAACGGCATGTACGCATTCGCGATCTGGGATCCACGCACGGAGGAACTACTGCTGGTCCGAGACCGCATGGGTGTGAAGCCGCTCTTCTACTACCCCACCCCCGACGGAGTGCTCTTCGGCTCCGAACCCAAGGCCATCCTCGCCCACCCCGAGGCCCAGGCCGTGGTGAATGCCGAGGGACTGGCAGAGATCTTCGCCATCCTCAAAACCCCGGGGCACGCCGTCTTCCGCGGGATGCACGAGGTCGTTCCGGCCACCGTCGTCCGCTTCGGCCGACAGGGCCACAGCGCCCGGGAGTACTGGAAACTCGAGGCCCGTCCGCACACCGATGATCTCGACACCACGGTCGCCCGTATCCGTGAGCTCCTCGAGGACATCGTGGAGCGCCAGCTGTTCGCCGACGTCAAGGTCGGCACACTGCTCTCCGGTGGTCTGGACTCCAGCGTGGTCACCGCGCTCGCCGCGAAGATCCTTTCGAAGCATGGCGTCAAGCAGCCCATCGACGCCTTCTCCATCGACTTCAAGGGCCACAAGGAGCGCTTCAAGGCGGACACGCTGTGGGGCGACCCGGACATCCCGTTCGCGATCGAGGTGGCCGAGCACATCGGGGCGGACCACGTGAACCACGTCATCGTCGAGTTGCGGAACGGGGACATCCTCGAACCCGAAGTGCGCGACCACGTCCTTCGGGCTCAGGACCTACCGGTCTCGACCGGCGACATGGAGCACTCGCTGTATCTGCTGTGCAAGGCTCTCAAGGAGCAGGTGACGGTCGCGCTCTCGGGTGAGGCTTCGGATGAGATCTTCGCCGGCTACACCTGGTTCCACGATCCGGAGGCCGTGGCGGGCGACACCTTTCCGTGGCACCATCCGTGGTCGAAGCTCGGAGGGATGGACACGCTCAACGAGATCGGTCTCTGGGACCGGTTGGGGCTCACCGAGTACGTCAAGAAGCGGTACAACGAGGCTCTCGATGAGGTGCCGCGACTGGAGGGCGAAACCGGCCACGAGGCGCGGATGCGTGAGATCAGTTACCTCAACATCAGCCGCTGGGAGAATTTCCTGCTGGACCGAAAGGACCGGCTCAGCATGGCGGCGAGCCTTGAGGTGCGCGTGCCGTTCACCGACCACCGGCTGGTGGAGTACGTCTTCAATACCCCGTGGGCGATGAAGAATTACGACGGCCGTGAGAAGAGCCTGCTGCGTGCCGCGACGGCGGACCTGCTGCCGGAGTCGGTGCTGGAGCGCAAGAAGGCTTCCTATCCGTCCACACAGGACGAGGTCTACGTGCGGGCTCTGCGGGAGAAGGTGCAGGATCTGCTGGCCGACGGCGCACCGGTGCAGCAGATAGTGCCCAGGGAGGCCATCCAGAAGCTGCTGGACAAGCCGTTGGAGTCCTACCGCGTGCGGGCCGGCCTGTGGGGCGTGCGGGCCGTCATGGAGCGGCTGGTCGAGTTCAACGCCTGGGTCACCGAGTACAACGTCCGCGTGGAGCTGTGACGAGCGTCGGATTCGCGTACGCATCGACGACCGTCGGATTCGCGTACGAGTCGGAGATGGCGCCGGAGGGCAGCACCCGTCGGCGTTCCCGGTGCCGGGGATGATCACATCGCGGAGCGGGGCGGGGGGGAAAAACCCCCCCCCCCCCCCCCAACCAAAGCAAAACCCCAGAACAAGACAGTGTGGCCGCGGCTGGGGAAAAAACACAAGAGAAGAA
>NZ_JBEXKU010000136.1:0-12417 GCF_040609575.1 Streptomyces sp. NPDC004647
CGGGCGCCGCTCGGGCGGCGGTATGTGTTGCTGGCGTCGGGCGCGGTGCGGGCGGGCCGCGGCCCGACGGACCGCGGCACCCAGGAGCCCCCGCTGGCCTGACGCAGGACGAGTCCGGCGCCAGGCGAGCGCGGGCTCCCGAGGCCGAGGTCCCACGGTGCGGGCCACGGCGGGCGCGGCCGGACCGGGTGCGCCCGCCGTAGTGCTCAGCCGGCCCTGGCAGGGACGGACGGTTCCGCGGCCGCCGGGGTCGTGTCCTCGGAGACGGCCGGAGACGGCGTGCCGTCCGCCGCCCGGGTGCCGTCGGCGGCCGCGGCAGCCTCCGGCGCCTCGGTGTCGCTCGCTCTCGGCGACGTCACCTGTTTCTCCGGCCGGCGACCCGCGGAACGCGCCGGGCGCCGGTGCGCGGGATCGTGGACCTCGCCGACGAGCGTCTCGAGCACGTCTTCGAGAGCGACGAGCCCCAGCACCCGTCCGTCCGCGTCGGCCACCTGGGCGAGGTGCGTTGCCGCCCGGCGCATCGCCGTGAGCGCGTCGTCCAGCGGGAGTTCGGCCCGCAGTGTGGCCATCGACCGCCACACCCGCTGCGGTACGGCACGCCCCGTCTCCTCCTGGTCCAGGACGTCCTTCACATGGACGTAGCCCATGAAGGAGCCGTCGGCGGCGACCACCGGGAAGCGCGAGTAGCCGGTGCGTACGGTCAGCTCCTCCACCTGCCGCGGGGTCACCGACGGATCGACGGTGACGAGACCGGCCCGGTCCAGCAGCACTTCGGTGACCGGGCGGCTGCCCAGTTCCAGCGCGTCGGCGAGCCGCTCCTGCTCGCCCCGGTCCAGCAGACCGGCCTGCCGGGAGTCCTCCAGCAGATGGGTGAGCTGCTCGCTGGTGAAGACCGCTTCGACCTCGTCCCTGGGCTCCACTCCGAACTGCCGCAGCACGAGCCGGGCGCAGGAGCCGAAGAACGCGGTGACCGGCCGGCACAGCCGTGCGAAGCCGACCAGGGTGGGGCCGAGCCACAGCGCGGTCTTCTCGGGTGCGGCCATGGCGAGGTTCTTCGGCACCATCTCGCCGATGACGAGGTGGAGGAAGACGACCGCGGCGAGCGCGATGGCGTAACCGAGCGGGTGGATCACTCCGTCGGGCAGATGCGCGGCCTGGAACGCCGGCTCCAGGAGGTGCGCGACGGTGGGTTCGGCGACCGCGCCGAGGGTCAGCGAGCAGACGGTGATGCCGAACTGGGCGGCCGCCATCATCTGCGGCAGGTTCTCCAGCCCCTGCAGAACGGTGCGGGCCCGCGTCGAGCCCTCCGCGGCGAGCGGCTCGATCTGGCTGCGGCGTACGGACACCAGGGCGAACTCGGCGCCGACGAAGAGGCCGTTCCCGAGCACCAGCAGGCCCGCGAACAGCAGTTGCAAGAAGTTGCTCATCGCACGGCCGCCTTCGCGCTCTCCTGCGTGATGTTCTCGGTCGCCGCGCCGTCGGTCCGTACGACACGGACCCGCTCGGCGCGGTGATGGTCGACCAGCCGCACCCGCAGCCGCCAGCCGGGGAGCTCAGCGGTGTCCCCCGGCACCGGGATGCGCCCCAGGAGGTCGGCGACCAGACCGGCCACCGTCTCGTAGGGCCCTTCCGGCGCCTCCAGCCCGATCCGCCGGAGGGTGTCCACCCGGCAGCTGCCGTCGGCGTCCCAGGCGGTACGCCCCTCCTCGGTGTGGGCCGCGGCGAGCTCCGGCAGATCGTCCTCGTCGTGCTCGTCGCGCACCTCGCCGACGAGCTCCTCGACGATGTCCTCCAGGGTCACGACCCCGGCCGTGCCGCCGTACTCGTCGACGACGACCGCGATCGGCTGCTCGTTGCGCAGCTGCTCCAGGAGCGGCTGGACCGGCAGGGTCTCGGGCACGAGCAGCGGAGGCACCGCGACCCTGCCAACGGGGGTGCGGCGCCGCTCGTCCGCGGGCACCGCGAGGGCGTTCTTGAGATGGACGATGCCGACGACCTCGTCCAGCCGCTCCCGGTAGACGGGGAACCGCGAAAGGCCCGTGGCCCGGGTGAGGTTGAGGACGTCCTCCGCCGTCGCGGAGGTCTGCAGTGCGCTGACCCGTACCCGCGGAGTCATCACATGCTGCGCGGTCAGCTCGCCGAGCGAGAGGGTACGGACGAACAGGTCGGCCGTGTCCTGCTCCAGGGCGCCGGCCTGTGCGGAGTGGCGGGCGAGGGAGACGAGTTCGTCCGGGGTGCGGGCGGAGGCCAGCTCCTCGGTGGGCTCGACTCCGAGCGCCCGTACGAGCCGGTTCGCGACGGCGTTGAGCAGCGCGATGACCGGGCGGAAGAAACGGGAGAAGGCGTGCTGCGGGCCCGCCACGAACCGGGCGACCTGGAGCGGCCGGGAGACGGCCCAGTTCTTCGGCACCAGCTCGCCGATCACCATCTGGACGGCGGACGCGGTCAGCATGCCGACGACCACGGCGGCGCCGGGCACGACGCCTTCCGGGAGTCCGGTGGCGGCGAACGGGCCGGCCAGCAGACCGGCCAGGGCGGGCTCGGCGAGCATGCCCACCACCAGGGAGGTGATGGTGATGCCCAGCTGGGTGCCGGAGAGCTGGAAGGACAGCTCGCGCAGTGCCTTCACCACGGTGCGGGCCCGGCGGTCGCCCGCCGCGGCGGCGCGCTCGGCCTCGGGCCGTTCCACGGTGACAAGGCCGAACTCGGCGGCCACGAAGAAGCCGTTGGCGAGGATCAGCAACAGGGCCGCGGCGAGCAGCAGTAGGGGGACGATCATGCCGCCGCCTCGGAGGGAGGGGCGGCGCAGGTACTACAGGACGATCCGTCCATTGCCGGAGAGAGTCACTCCTCGGTTAGCAGGTGGCCCCGCGGCTCGCGACTGCGAGCGGGCTCCGGTCGGTGGTGCGGTGCGGGGCGGGGCGCCCACGCGCCGCCAGAGGACAGAGTAATCACTCGGAATTTGCGTGCGAAGGCACCCGGGCCGAGCAGTTCCCGGCCGACGGCCGGGAAGTGCGGCTCAGCTCATGCGTCACGCGGTCCGGTCCCGTACGTCTCGGCGAGGGCACGGAGGGCCCGGGCATCGCTGATGGCCTGCGTCTTGGCGATGCCCGGCTGGATGCCCATGGCGGGCAGGCTGGTGCCGTCCGCCAGATCGAGATAGACCCAGGGGTCACCGGGACGGAGATTCACCCGGAGCACCTCGGCCCACTCCAGCCGGCGCTTCGTCGTGAGATTGACGACGGTGACGCCACTTGCGTCGGCCTCGACCCTGGGGCGGCTGAGCAGCGCCAGGACCAGGAAGAGCAGCAGCCCGGTGAAGATGAAGCTGGCCCGCCCCCCCGCGCCCACCGCGGGCAGCAGCAGGGCGATCACCGTCAGCACGGCGAGCAGGGCGGTTCCGCCGGCGAGCAGGACGACCCGGGTACGGGTCGGCCGGAAAGTGACGGGAAGGCCCGGGAGCTCGGGCCGGGCGGCAGGGGCGGACACAGGGCGGTCCTTCGGTGGCAGGTGCGGGTGCCGGACGCGTATCGCGTCGGACTCCCGCGGTCGGAAAGTCGGCAATGAGCGGTCAGCGGTGGACCGGTCGGCGGTGGACCGTCGGCGGTCAGAGGCGGCAGGCGTGGATACCGGTGGTGAGAATCGCACGCGCGCCGAGGTCGTAGAGCTCGTCCATGATCCGCTGGGCGTCCTTGGACGGAACCATGGAGCGGACGGCGACCCAGCCCTCGTGGTGCAGCGGGGAGACCGTGGGCGACTCCAGCCCCGGGGTCAGGGCGACGGCCCGCTCGACGTGCTCGACGCGGATGTCGTAGTCCATCATCACGTACCGCCGGGCGACCAGGACGCCCTGCATACGGCGGAGGAACTGCTGGACCTTCGGGTCGTCGGTGGACGTGCCGGTGCGCTGGATGACGACGGCCTCGGACTCCAGGATCGGCTCGCCGATGATCTCCAGTCCCGCATTGCGCAGCGTGGTGCCGGTCTCGACGACATCCGCGATGATCTCGGCGACGCCGAGCTGGATGGCGGTCTCGACGGCGCCGTCCAGGCGGACGACGGAGGCGTCGACCCCGTTGTCGGCGAGGTGCTGGGTGACCAGGCCGGAGAAGGAGGTGGCCACGGTCATGCCGCCGAACTCGGAGACGTCCTTGGCGGTGCCGGGGCGGGTCGCGTAGCGGAAGGTGGAGCCGGCGAACCCGAGCCGGACGATCTCCTCGGCGTCGGCCCCTGAGTCCAGCAGCAGGTCGCGGCCGGTGATGCCGATGTCGAGCCGGCCGGAGCCGACGTACACGGCGATGTCCCGGGGGCGGAGGAAGAAGAACTCCACGTCGTTGTCCGCGTCGACGAGGACCAGTTCGCGGCGGTCCTTGCGCTGCTTGTAGCCGGCCTCATGGAGCATCGCCGACGCAGGCTCGGACAGTGAACCCTTGTTGGGGACGGCAATGCGCAGCATGGAGCGGATTCCTTCGTTCTCGGGGCCGGTGCCCGTGGGTGTTGTTCGCTTGGCGCTGCGGCGCGAGGGGAACGGGCGCGCGCCCGTCCCCTCGCCGCGGCTCAGAGGTGAGCGTATACGTCGTCCAGGGAGATTCCCCTGGCGACCATCATCACCTGAAGGTGGTACAGGAGTTGGGAGATCTCCTCGGCGGTACGGGCCTCGCCCTCGTGCTCAGCGGCCATCCACACCTCGGCCGCCTCCTCGACGACCTTCTTGCCGATGGTGTGCACGCCCGCGGCCACCAGCTCGGCGGTGCGGGAGGTGCCGGGGTCGCCGGTGGCGGCTTTGTGCTGGAGCTCGGCGAAGAGCTCCTCGAATGTCTTGTTCGCCATGGTGCCCTTAACCTACCGGGTCCGCTACGGGTGCTGTGCAGTGCCCGCTCCTCAGCGCCATGGCTCGGCGACGGTACGCAGCGTGGCGGCGGTGGAGACCGCGGCGGTGACCGCTTCGTGGCCCTTGTCCTCGGTCGAGCCCTCCAGGCCGGCCCTGTCCAGCGCCTGCTCCTCGTTGTCGCAGGTCAGCACGCCGAAACCGATGGGGACACCGGTGTCGACGGTGACCTGGGTGAGGCCCTGGGTGACGCCTTGGCACACGTACTCGAAGTGCGGGGTGCCGCCGCGGATGACGACGCCGAGGGCGACGACCGCGTCATAGCCGCGGCCCGCCAGGACCTTGGCGACGACCGGAAGCTCGAAGCTGCCGGGCACGCGCAGCAGCGTCGGCTCATCGATGCCCAGCTCGTGCAGGGCGCGCAGTGCGCCGTCCACAAGGCCGTCCATCACCTTCTCGTGCCACTGCGCCGCCACCACGGCCACCCGCAGGTCTCCGCAGTTCTTCACGGACAGTTCGGGGGCGCCCTTACCGCTCACGTCTCTCCTCGGTGCTGATCTGGTGCTGATCTTGTACATATCGTGCGGTTGCACGACTGCCGCATGCGCGGGCTCACTGGTTGCCGCAGGCGGAGGGTCGGGCTCCGCCCAGCGGGGACAGCGGGAGCTCGGCGTCCAGCCACGGCAGGTCGTGTCCCATCCGGTCCCGCTTGGTGCGCAGATACCGGAGATTGTGCTCGCCCGCCTGGACCGGCATCGGCTCCCGGTCGGTGACCTTCAGTCCGTGCCGGACGAGGGCGGCGGTCTTCTCGGGGTTGTTGGTCAACAGCCGCAGGCTGCGTACGCCGAGGTCGGTGAGGATCTGGGCGCCCGCGGCGTAGTCGCGTGCGTCGGCGGGCAGGCCGAGTTCGAGATTGGCGTCCAGGGTGTCCCGGCCGCGCTCCTGGAGCTCATACGCGCGCAGCTTGGACATCAGGCCGATGCCGCGTCCCTCGTGGCCGCGCAGATAGATCACCACGCCGCGGCCCTCGGTGGTGACCCGCGCGAGCGAGGCGTGCAGCTGGGGACCGCAGTCGCAGCGCATCGAGTGGAAGATGTCGCCGGTGAGGCACTCGGAGTGGACGCGTACCAGGACGTCCTCGCCGTCGCCGATGTCGCCCTGGACGAGGGCGATGTGCTCGACGCCGTCCACGGTGGAACGGTAGCCGTACGCCTGGAAGTCGCCGAACGCGGTGGGCAGCCGGGTCTCCGCCTCACGGCGGACGGTGGGCTCGGACGACCTGCGGTACGCCACCAGGTCCTCTATGGAGATGATCGCCAGGCCGTGCTTGCGGGCGAACGGGATCAGCTCGGGCAGCCGCATCATCGTGCCGTCCTCGGCCGCGATCTCCACGATCGCGGCAGCCGGGCGCAGTCCCGCGAGCCGGGCGAGGTCGACGCCGGCCTCGGTGTGGCCGTTGCGCACGAGCACACCGCCGGGGCGGGCGCGGAGCGGGAAGATGTGGCCGGGGCGTACGAAGTCGCCCTGGGTGGCGGTGCCGTCGGCGAGCAGCCGGAGGGTGGTGGCCCGGTCGGCGGCGGAGATGCCGGTGCTGACGCCGTGCGCGGCCGAGGCGTCGACCGAGACGGTGAACGCGGTACGCATCGACTCGGTGTTCTGCTCGACCATCTGGGGCAGGTCGAGGCGGTCCAGGTCCACGCCCTCCATGGGCGCGCAGATCAGCCCGCGGCACTCGCTCATCATGAACGCCACGATCTGCGGAGTGGCCTTCTCCGCGGCGATGACGAGGTCGCCCTCGTCCTCCCGGTTCTCGTCGTCCACGACGACGACGGGGCGTCCCGCGGCGATGTCGGCGATCGCGCGCTCGACCGGGTCCAGCCGCAGGTCCTCGTCGTCGCCGTCGCCGTCGTACCAGCTCTGCAGTGCGGTCATGCCGCTGCTCCTTCCAGGACGGCCGCGCCACGGGAGCGCAGCCACCAGTCGCGCGTTCCCCACAGGACGAGGACGGGATGGATCACGTGGACGAGGCCGGAGAAGGCAGGGCCGTTCAGCCGGTCCGGAGCGGTCACTTGACGGCCTCCCGGGCAATGGTGCCGACGTCGGCGCCGGCGCCGAGCAGCCGCTCGACGTACTTGGCGATGACGTCCACCTCGAGGTTGACCGTGTCGCCCGGCTCCTTGATGCCCAGGGTGGTGAGCGCCAGGGTGGTCGGGATCAGGCTGACGGTGAAGTAGTCGGGGCCCGCGTCCACGACGGTGAGGCTGATGCCGTCGACGGTGATGGAGCCCTTCTCGACGACATACCGGGTCAGGTCGTCGGGGAGCGCGATCTTGACGATCTCCCAGTGCTCGGCGGGCTTGCGATCGACGACGACGCCCGTGCCGTCGACATGTCCCTGGACGATGTGGCCGCCGAGGCGTCCGCCGAGGGCCATCGGCCGTTCGAGGTTGACGCGGGACCCGACGACGAGGGCGCCGAGACTGGAGCGGCTCAGCGTTTCGGCCATCACATCGGCGGTGAACTCACCGTCGCCGGTGTCGACGACGGTGAGGCAGACGCCGTTGACGGCGATCGAGTCGCCGTGCTTGGCGCCCTGGGTGACGACGGGGCCGCGCAGCCGGAAGCGAGCGGAGCGGGTGGGGTCGCCCTCAGCGGCGGCCGGGAGAGAGTCGCCGAGATGCTCGACGGCGGTGACCTCACCCAGTTCTTCGACGATTCCGGTGAACACGTCAGCTCTCCTCGGGGGGCGTGGCGTTGGCGGTGGGTACGGCGGTGATGCGCAGGTCGGGGCCGAGTCGCGTGGCGTCGGTGATGTCGAGCCGCAACGCCTGCGCGATCGTGCTGATTCCGGCGTCGGCGAGCGCCGCGGGGCCCGCGCCGAGCAGTGCGGGGGCGAGATAGCCGACGACCTGGTCGACGGCGCCGGCCGCGACGAAGGCGCCGGCGAGGGTCGGGCCGCCCTCCAGCAGGACCGACCGCACGTCGCGCCCGTGGAGGGCGTCGAGCAGGGCCGGGATGTTCAGGCCCCGGCGGGGCGCACGGGGGAGCCTGACGACCGGGGCGAGACCTTCGAGGTGTGCGGCGTCGGCGTCCTCGGCCACCGCGACCAGTGTCGGCGCATGGCCGTCGAGGACACGGGCGCCGGGCTTGACGGCGGTGGCGTTGCTGTCGACGACGACGCGCAGCGGCTGCGTGATCCCCGAGTCCAGCAACTCGGCGTCCCTCGGGCGCGAACCGAGCTGCGGGTCGTCGGTGCGGGCGGTGCCGGAGCCGACGACGACGGCGTCGGCCTGGGCCCGCAGCCGGTGGACGTCCGCGCGGGACTCGGGCGAGGAGATCCATCGGCTGGTGCCGTCGGCGGCGGCGGTCCGGCCGTCGAGGGTGGCGGCGTACTTCCAGAGCACGAAGGGGCGGCCGAGGCGTACGGAGGTGAGCCAGGCGAGGTTGCCCGCCTCGGCCTCCTCGGCGAGCAGTCCGCCCTCGACCTCGATGCCGGCGGCGGCGAGGGTGCTGGAGCCGCCGGTGGCGGCCGGGTTGGGGTCGGCGACGGCGTAGCGCACCCGGGCGATGCCGGCGTCGATGAGCGCCTGGGTGCAGGGACCGGTGCGGCCGGTGTGGTCGCAGGGTTCGAGTGTGACCAGAGCGGTGCCGCCACGGGACCGCTCCCCCGCGTCGCGCAGGGCCTCGACCTCGGCGTGCGGCCCCCCGGCCCGCCGGTGCCAGCCTTCGCCGACGATCTGTCCGGAGACGTCGAGGATCACGCACCCGACAACCGGGTTGGGGCTGGTGGATCCGAGACCGCGGGCCGCGAGCGCGATGGCGCGGCGCATCGCGGCGCGTTCGGCTGGGGCTGCGGGGGCCACCGGGTCCTCCTGCCTCTTCGGGCACGGACTCCGGGGCTGTCGAAATGACAGAAGCGGGAACAACGCATCGGAGGACGCCGAGGCCGGGACGTACAAAGCGGTCCGCGAGGACGGACCCGCCGGGCGGCGGCGCACCGGTGCTTGCCCGCCGCGCACTGCCTCCCATCCGGACTTTAACCGTCGGTCCAGGAATTTCACCTGGTCAACCGGCCGCTGGCGGCGGACGGGTCGCGGACTGTAACCGCCGGTTCGGACTTTCACCGACCCCGGAGTGCGCTGACGTCACTGGTACAGGCCCCAGTGTGCCATGAGATACGGGCCCGAGTGGAGGCCGCCTCCCTGTGGGTTGGCTCACGCGGCCGCACCGCCGCGGCGGGGCGCTACGGCAGGGCGGCCGTTCCCCGGGCGGCGAGCAGGGGCCCCGCAGCGGACCGGCCGGCGCAGCGGGATCATCATTGCGCGGCGGATTGCGCGGCGGATTTGCGCGGCGTTTCTTCGGGGAGGAGTGACGGGATGGAGAGTATCGGCGCGAGGGCCGGAGTCGGCGGGGCCGGTCCGGCCGGTTTCCGGGAACGGACCCTGCGCCGCGCCCGTATCGCCGTCGCCGCCGTGTTCGCCGTGCACGGCGCGGTCACCGGCAGCTTCGCGACCCGTATCCCCTGGATCCAGGAGCACACGGACATCGGTGCGGGCCAACTCGGCATCGCTCTCGCCTTCCCCGCGGTCGGCGCCTCCGTGGCGATGCCGCTGGCGGGGCGGATCAGCCACCGCTTCGGTGCCCGGGCCGCCCTGCGCGGGCTGCTCGCCCTGTGGACCGCCGCGCTGGTTCTCCCGGCGTTCGCCCCCGATTTCCTCGCGCTGTGCTGCGCGCTCTTCGTCCTCGGCGCCACGGCCGGTATGGCGGATGTCGCGATGAACGCCCTGGGGGTGGAGATCGAGGAACGGCTCGGGCGCCCGATCATGTCCGGGCTGCACGGGATGTGGAGCGCGGGGGCGCTGGCGGGTTCGGCGGCCGGTACGGTCGCCGCCCACGCCGGTCTGGACGCCCGGGCGCATCTGGCGATCGCCGCCGCCGTCCTCACCGTGCTCGGCGCCGTCGCCTGCCAGGGGGTCCTGGACCTGCGCAGCGCACCGGACGAGCACCCGCCGCCGCGCTTCGCGCTGCCCCCGAAGTCCGCCCTGGTCATCGGCGCGGTCGGCTTCTGCGCCGTCTTCGCGGAGGGCGCGAGTCTGGACTGGTCCGCGGTCTATCTGCGCGACTCCCTCGGGACCTCGGCGGGCCTGGCGGCCGCCTCCACCACCGCCTTTGCCTGCACGATGGCGGTGGCACGGCTGGCCGGGGACGCCGTGGTGGGGCGCTTCGGGGCCGTACGGACCGTACGGGTCGGCGGTGTACTCGCGACGGCGGGCGGTGTGCTGGTCGTGGCGGCCACCCATCCAGTCATGGCCATGGGCGGGTTCGCGCTGATCGGCCTGGGGGTCGCGGTGGTCGTCCCGCTGGCCTTCGCGGCGGCGGGCCGCAGCGGTCCCGCTCCGAGCCAGTCGATCGCGGGCGTCGCCACGATCACCTACACCTCAGGGCTCATCGCGCCCTCCGCGATGGGCTCGATCGCCGACGCGACGTCGCTGACGGCGTCGTTCGGGCTGGTCACGGCATTGGCCTTCGGGCTGGTGCTGGGCGCGGGCGTACTGCGCCCAGCCGCCAGGAGCACCACGGGCGGGGCGCAGCGGGAGGCAGCGACCGAGCACTCCGGGGACGGGGCGGGCAGGCCTCAGCCGGGCTGAGGCTCCTTGGGCCCGTCCTCCGAACCGGTTTCCGAACCGGCCTCGGGTCCGGCCTCCGGTCCGGCCTCCGGTCCGGTTCGGGGCCCGGTGTCCGTTCCGGTACCGGCGCCCCCCGGACCGGCTTGCGGCTCCTGCTGCCGCGACGCGGCGTTCAGCGGGCACTCCGGATTCACGCAGCGCCCCGGCTCCCACACCGGGACGTACGCACCGAACACCTTGCGTCGCCTCACCGCGACCGCAGGGACCGGTTGATCGCACACCGGGCAGGAGAATTTCGCGGCACTCCAGCCGCGGCGCCCGTCGTCGCTGGCCATACCTCCACGGTAGGCCCGGTCACGTTCCCCGGCCAGGGCCGTGCGGCCGGAGCGCGCCCTGAGCGCCGGAGTCGCCTGCCGCGTTCCGTCAGGCCGTGCTCCGGCGCGTCCCGTTACGCCGTTCCGGTCATTGCCGACAGCAGGGGCCGTATCTCTCCGGACCGCGCTGCCACCCTGTGCGCATGACCACGACGAGAACGCCCGCGGCGGCGGACCTGCACCACGTGGCGGAGCGGATGCGCGCGCTGGACGCGGCGCTGCCGGAGCGGGACGGTGTCGCCGTGTTCAACCGGGTATATCTGGCGGTCACCGAGGAGATCGCCCGGCGCGGGTCGCTGGGGCTCTTCCAGGACCCGTCGGCCGCCTCGGAGTTGGGGGCCCGCTTCGGGCTGCGCTATCTGACCGCGGTGGACGCGGCGGCGGCCGGGCGGCGGCCTCCTGCCTGCTGGCGGCCGCTGTTCCAGCAGCGCCGCCACCCCGGCGTACGCCCGCTGCAGTTCGCGCTCGCCGGGATCAACGCGCACGTCGGGCACGACCTGGCCCTGGCGGTGGTCGACACCTGTACCGGGCTGGGCCGCGGGCCGGAGGCCCTGGAGCGGGACTTCGAGCGGGTCGGCGATGTGCTCGGCGCACTGGAGGAGCGGATCCGGGAGGACCTGATGCCCGGGCCCGACCTGCTGGACGTCGCCGATCCGCTGACCCATCTGGCGGGGACCTGGAGCCTGGAGCGGGCGCGGGACGCCGCGTGGGCGGCGTCCCGCGTGCTGTGGGGGCTGCGGCATACGGAGGAGCTGTACGGGGAGTTCGCGGAGCGGCTCGACGAAGGGGCCGGGCTCGTCGGCCGGTTCCTGCTCACCCCGCTGGGCTGAGCGCTCTCCGGCCGTCGGCCGGTGCTCAGCCCGCCGGGCTGAGACCCTCCCGGCCGAAGACCTTGACCGCTTGGTAGTAGGTCCACGCGGTGGAGTTGCAGGACGCCCTCGTCGCCCCGCCGTACACGGCGCAGACCCGTTTCAGGTCCTCGTAGAAGGCGCTGTCGACGCGTGCCCTGTTGGCGGCGAAGGTGCCGATCGCCTTGTAGTTGCGGTAGCCGAAGTCGTGCCGGGCGCAGGAGAACTGGAAGGGGAATCCGAAGGGGTTGTCCGGGGACGAGGAGCAGTAATCGGTGGACCAGTCGAAGCCGTACGCCGACCACGGTCCCTGGTCGGCCCGGGCGGCCGCCCAGGCGCTGTAGGCGGCGGCGCTGGTCTGCGTCCAGGCCGCGAGGACCTGCGGCTTGTCGGCGGGAACGGCGTTGGCGGACGAGGCGGTGCCCGCGACGGTCATCAGGGCGAGGGCTGAGGCGGCCAGAGCGGTGGAGAGTCTTCGGTGCATCCCACACCTCCAGAAGTCCGCGGCCCGCTCGTCGGGCCGCAGGTTCATGACAAGATGATGGGCACCGCATCAGTCCGATGACACTCCTTGCGCCCCAATGGACCATTAACTCTCGGATGTGCGGGGAGGTCAGAACCTGCACGGGACATGACGGCGGGGGGCCGGGCGGGCGGGGGGCGGCCGGCCGGGCGGCCCGCGCGGCGGGGGGGGGGCCGGGGGCGCCGCCCCCCCCCCCCCCCACCCCCCCAACCCCCAC
>NZ_JBEXKU010000137.1:0-12296 GCF_040609575.1 Streptomyces sp. NPDC004647
TAACGCAACTCCTCTCCCGACATATCGGCCAGGGCAGCGACGGCATGGGCGGCCGACGCGAGGGTGACATGACGGTGCCACCCGCAGAAGGAACGACCGGCGAAGTCGCGGATGCCCACCTGGTCGGCGATCCGTGTGAAGTCCTGGTCGACTCTGTTGAGGAGCCGGCTCAACCGCAGCAGGGCAGTTGGCTGAATATCCGTCAGGTCGGTAAGCCACAGTTCTGTGGGCCAGCGCCGGTCGTTGTCCCCGACGCCGAGCAGGAAGAGGTCCCCGCGCCGTGGGGGGTTCCCCCCCATGAGCCGAGGGGGCCGGGACGGCATCCCGACGTGGACGACAGCGGCCAGGCCTGTCCGCGCGTCCGCCTCCCGACCATGCTCCCTCCAGATGACCGGACGCCTCATGTCCCCGGCCGCGCCCATGATCTGGTGCGCCGTCAACGGCTCGGCACGACGGCCGGGCAGAGCAGGGTCCGCTACGTTGAGTCGAAGAGTGCTGCTGACCCTGATGAGGTGGGGCACCCGCGCGGCACGGAGCTTCGGGACGATGGTCGCGGCATCCGATTCACGGGCGTCCATGACCACGGGCCGGACCGGAAGGTCCCACCCCGCCATCATCTCGACGTAAGCCTCGACCGCACACTCACTCAGCGTCTCCACGCCCACATGGTCAGGAATTGATGCCTGACTGCGCCGGTGGCGGTCCTCCAGCCACGCCCGGGACAGATGGAGCCGCCAGTTGACCGGAGCGCTCATCTCTTCCGTGGCAGCCCAGACCCCGATGGCCTGCTGTGCGTTCAGCACTTGCCCGAGAGCGGGGAAGAAGCTCCTGTCCACACCAACGGTGCGCTGCCCGGCCTTCGGGATGACCATGGGCCGAATCACCCAGGCCTGTGGCGGAGCGCTGCCGGCCAGGTGCCGGGCCAGCGCCCGGCGTACCGGGGTCCATTCCCAGGTGGAGTCGCTGATGAAGTGGTGCAGGCTCTGTTCGGTGGCCTGCCCGCCGATCAGCGCCGCAATATTCCGTATGGACTTGCGTTTCTGGGCCCCCAGAAGACCTCGCACATACGCCATGCCCTTTCTTCGCTGATCGCTGCGGGGCAGTGACGTGAACAGCGCCGAACAGAGTTCTGTGAGCACCACCTCACATGAGCCGGTTCGAGGTGGTGCGTACGTCGCGCTCGGAACGTCGTCCGTGGATGGGGCAACAGCACTCATGGATGTCCCGTCATAGGTGGACGGTCGGTCGCTGGGAGTAGCCCCTCCAATGTGCGCAATGGCCCCTCCTCCCGCCCAGATGCGCAGACCACACGCATGTGCCGAGGGGCGGTGCCCGGGCCAGCGTCCGGCTCCTCTACCGCGACCGTCATCGGACGCAACGGCGTACGGCTCTAGGTGTTCCGATCACCATCGGCGCCGCAGGACCGTCCCCGTCCACTCGTGGTTAACCCGGCGGTCCCAGGAAGGCCGGGGGACGCCACCGGTGATGGAGTGCGGAGTGCATGACCCCGCCCTTGGCGATCATTCGCCCGCACAGCGGATCTTGTCGCGTTGACGGCTGCTGGGCCGGACGCTGGTCGGACGGTTCAGGAGGGGGCGGAGAACCAGGGCAGTTGACGAAGTGAATCCGGCAGGGGGGCGCCCGGGCACTCGTACGTCACACCATGGGGTTCCCTACGCGCGGGCGCGTCCCGATCGAGGAACAGAACTGAGGAGGACCAGCATGAGCAATGCTGCGGAACCGGGGACCGTCACAGCCTGGTCCGACATAGGATGCCCCTGGGCGAGTCTCGCCCTTCACACACTGCGCGCAACGGCCCGCGAGCGCCGGCAGGACATCCTGATCGACCATCGGGCGTTCCCTCTGGAACTGTTCAACAGTCAGCCCACTCCCAAGTTCATTGTGGAGCCGGAGATCATCGTGATCGGCGCGCGCAGGCCTGAGCTCGGCTGGCGCATCTGGTCGGGGCCGGAGTCGGACTACCCGTCAACCACACTGCCCGCGCTGGAGGCCGTCCAGGCCGCGAAGGACCCGTCCGTCGGCGGCTTGCGCGGCAGCGACGAGCTGGATGCCGCGCTGCGCCATGCCTTCTACGTCGAGAGCCGCTGCATCAGTATCCACTCGGAGATCCTCGACGTCGCCGCGAAGTGTGAGCATGTGGACGCCGAGGCGCTCGCCGGGGCGATGCAGCGTGGCGCGGGACGGGCCGAGGTGTACGAGCAGTGGCGCACCGCCGAAGGACCCGAAATCCAGGGCAGTCCACATCTGTTCGCGTCCGGCGGTTATGCCTCCCACAACCCCGGCCCGTTCGTCGAGTGGACGGGCGACCCGAACCAGGGCGGACTGCCTCGCCTGGACGGCTACGACTCGTCCTGGGCCCAGAGCCTGCTCGACCTGTTGGCAGAGACGAAGTAGCGACGGTAACCGGACGTGGCACGGAACTCGAACACCGTGTCCGACGCCGGGCCTTTCCTGGCATGCCCCCAAGTGGAGGTCGGCGCTGCCCACGGTGGCTCAACGCCCTTGGGAGGCAAAAGAATTCGGCGCGATCGGGCCCCCAGCCAGACTCGCCCAGAAACCACTGTCATAGGTCCCCGTCAGCTGCACACACGCGCGTCTGCGGAACCCCGTCGAGCGCGGCGTGGCCACCTCAAGGGCTGGCGTACCCTCCGCCACGCCCGCTGCAGCCGAAAAACCGGCTCGCGTCAACGGCCACGCGATCCTCGCCCTGGAGCAGCACGGATGCCCCTGTCGGTCTCGGCCGTCGTCTTCGTGTCGAAGATCGCCTGGGCTGTCCCGCTTCCGTCGTCCGAGGTCCGCGCGCTCACGACGAACTCTTGCGGTCAGGCGCGGACCCTGCTTCGCCTGCGGTCAGCCGTGCCCTCCACCGGGTCGAGACGTCTGCCTCGCTCGCTCCGTCGTCGTAGGCGGGTGAGATGAGTTCCTCCGCAGCCAGGACGCGCACGAGAACGATGGATTTCACCCGCTCCGGGTCCGTGCCGCGCTGCTCTGTGAAGCGGCGAACCACACGGTCGTACGTCGCGCCGTCGGTGAACACCTCGCCCTGGCCCCGGAATCGGTATCCCTTGCGCCGGACCGGGTCGACGACATTGATCTCGACTGCCGCATTCTCCAAGAGATTGGCAACCGTGCCCGGCGAGTGCAGATCGAGAAACACCAGATGCTCGGCGTCCCACACTTCCGTCGTCCCTTTGGGGGACACACTCGGGGTGCCGTCCGGCCGTACGGTGGCGACGAATCCGAGTCCCTGGGCCGCGACCAGGCGCCGCATGTCCTCATTCAACGTCATTGATCGCGTGCTTTCGCGCCGAGATCGCTTGCAGCTTCGGGTGACGTGCTGCCGAAAACACCTGCAAACGATCGCCGATGTTGACGGGCCGACGACGAGTCTCAGCCGTCCGGCCTCGTACGGGGTGCCAATATACAGCCACCCCCGTGCGCGTTCGGGTTCACTGCGTGTCAGAAGCCGACGGGTCGGCTCTGCGTCGACGCTCCCGCCCGTGCGCCAGATGCTGCCGAAATCCCGGGGCGCCGCCGGTGCCCGGCCCCCTGCGGGCGCGCACGGAGCACCCGAGTACCCGCGTGGCAAAGGTGGTCACGGCCTCGACGGCACGGTCGGCCTTCCGCTCCCTCAGGTACCGGCGGACGGCCGCGCGGGCGTCGAGGGCGCCCGCCTGGCACATCCCCCGACCGGCTTCCGGGAGGTGGCACCTCGAGACCGGAAGCGGGTACGGCGTCGCGGCGGAGCATCCCGCTACGTGATGTTCTGCGCCCCGGCCGGCAAAAAATGGCCGGAGATTGAACTGGTAAGCGTGATGAGGCGTTCCTCATGGTTAGAGGCTCATCAGTCTCCCAACACCGAAGGAGTCCCTCGTCATGCCCTCCGACAGCCCCCTCAACGCCCGCCTCAGCGGCGCCCAGCCGTACATACTCTCCCTCTTCCGCGCCGTCGTCGGTCTGCTCTTCACCTGCCACGGCGCCGCCTTCCTCTTCGGCGTCCTCGGCGGCTCGGACGGCAAGGGCGGCACGGTCCCGACCGGAACCTGGCCGGGGTGGTACGCGGCCGTCATAGAACTCGCCGTCGGCACGCTTGTCATGCTCGGCCTCGCCACCCGGATCGCCGCGCTGCTCGGCTCCGGCGCGATGGCGTACGCGTACTTCACCGTCCACCAGAGCCAGGGACTTCTGCCATTCGAGAACGACGGAGAGGCGTCCGTGATGTTCTGCTGGTCGCTGCTGCTGCTCGTCTTCACCGGACCCGGCGCATGGGCCGTCGGCCGTCTCTTCGTCGGGGGGCGCGACCGCGCGGGCGACCGAGTGGCGGCAACCGGGTGACAACGATGCTGTCCCTCAGCCTGCCGCCGGCTGCCTGCCTCGGTCCGGCTGCGGCTCCAGACCTGACCTGATGACCGGCGGGCGGGGCGACGGAGGCGGCCCATCCTGGGGGAACTGCTCGCGCGGGGCCCTGGGTTCTCCATCGCTGCGCCCGCTGTCCGGGAAGAGCCGGTCGAGGTGGTGACGCAGGACAGCAGCCGCGGACTCCGGGCTGCGCCGGCAGACGGCCGATGTCGGCCGCAGGTGAACGCGGCTCTGCACGAACGGAATTTCGCCGCCACCTGATCGCCGGAGTTGTGACGGCTCTCTTCCTGATCGTCAACGTCGTCGCCCATCACTCTTGTGCTCACCGGCTGAACGCACCCGGAGCCGCGACCGGGCCGGGGGCCGCAACGTACTCGCAACGGGCCCTCTGCTCCTCTTGGACACGACGCCAAGTCCGCCTGGTCAATGCCCCCGTGCGGGTCGGAGGAGTGATGTGCGTGAACCGACGGACGACACGGAGCGTGCCGGTGAGCCACTCCCCCGCGTGGCCCGGCCGCCGCTGGGCCGGGAGCCCCCGATGACCGCCGCTGCCCCCCGCGTGGAGCTCACGCCCGCGGCCGCCGATCTGCTGCGGCGGCTGCATGCGGCCCACGGGCCGCTGATGTTCCACCAGTCGGGCGGCTGCTGCGACGGCAGCGCGCCCATGTGCTATTCCGACGGCGAGTTCCGCACCGGCAGCTCCGATGTGCTGCTCGCGGACCTGGCCGTGGAGGGCGTGCAGGAGCCGGTCCCGTTCTGGATGTCCGTAAGCCAGTTCGAACGCTGGAGCCACACCCGCCTCATCGTCGACGTCGTGCCCGGGCGGGGCAGCGGCTTCTCCCTCGAGGCGCCGGAAGGCGTTCGCTTTCTGATCCGCTCCCGCCTTCTGTACGACACCTCGGAGTAATCGTCACCATGCCTGCTGGGTAGCACAGTTGGAGCGACCTGGGGGGCAGGGGTGACACGACACATCGGTCGGGTACGCACGGCACTGACGGTACTGCTGGCGTGGTGCGCACTGGTCGGCGTGACTCTGGCCGCCGCGCCTCATGCCGCCGCTGGTTCCACCGGTGAGGTCCGGTACGCGGAGGCGGAGCAGGTCGCGCCGGGCCTGTCGTACCGGGAGTTCTCGGTGTCCGGCTCGCAGGGCACCGCACACGGCCATCTGCTGACGGTGGACCTGCGCGACCGGCGGGTCTCGGTGGACCTGCTGCACCCGGGAGCCGTCGGGGCCCGCGCGCCCGTGTCGCAACTGGCCGACTCCCGCGGTGCTGTCGCCGGGGTCAACGGCGACTTCTACAACATCTCGGAGACCCAGCACCCCGGCGTCGAGCCGACGTTCGCCCCGGTCGGACCGGCCATCGCATCCGGAAGGCACCTGAAGGCAGCGGTGCCCGACGGTCAGCGTTTCGGCCCCGCTCTGCCGCCCGGCACCACCACTGAGGACGTGATCGGGGTGGGTGCGGACCGGCGTGCGCGGCTCGACCGGCTGACCCTGCGCGGCACCGTGACCACGCCCCAGGGGACGCGGCGGCTCGGCGGCCTCAACCAGTACGCCCTGCCGGTCGGCGGCATCGGCGCGTTCACTCCCGAGTGGGGCGTGCCGTCCCGGGTCCGGGCGACCTGCGGTACGGACACCGACCGCGCCGCGCCCTGCAGCACCGACACCCATGAAGTGACGGTGAGCCGTGGGCGCGTCGTGAGCTCCGCCGACACTCCGGGGAGCGGCCCGGTCGCCGCTGGTTCCGTGGTACTCGTCGGCCGGGAGGCGGGCGCCCAGACGCTGCGGAAGCTGGGCACCGGAGACAGGGTGCGGGTGCGGCACCGGCTGGCCGCCACCGCCTCGTACGTCCCCTACCGGTTCGCGATCGGCGGGTTCCCCATACTGCGTGACGGCCTGCCGCTCGCCGGGCTGGACCACCGGACGGCCGCCATCAGGACCGCGGCCGGGATCGGCGCGGGCGGCCGGCGCCTCCATCTCCTCGCCCTGGACGGCGCGGTGGAGAACCGCCCGGGGGTGACCATCAGCGAACTGGCCGCGCTGATGCACACCGTGGGAGCCGATGACGCGATCAATCTGGACGGCGGAGGCTCGTCGACACTGGTACTGCGCGAGCCTGGCGCGGCGGGCGTCACCGTACGCAACCATCCGTCCGGCGGGGCCGAGCGGCCGGTGCCGGACGGCATCGGCGTGTTCTCCCGGCCGTGAGTTGTACTGGGCGCCTCAAGGAGCGCCGGAAGGCCGCGCGCCAAGCTCAATAGACCGTCAGTAGGGCTCAGTTGGTCCTGTACGGCGTTGGTCCTGTACGGCATCAGGGGCGGACGCTGCTCACGACGTCCGCCGTCGCCGCGAGTCCGTCCGACAGGGTCGGGGCGAGGCTGGAGCCGGCGAGGTAGAAACCGAGCAGCATGCACACCAGGGCGTGGGAGAGCTTCAGCGATCCGCTGCGCAGAAAGACAACGGTCAGGATCACGAGCAAGAAGATCACTGAGATCGAAATGGCCATGGCGAACCTCCTCGGCCGCGAGGACGGAGCGGCGATCGGCCCAAAGTGTTGCCTATCGCACGCACCGCCCCGGCCATCCGGGCGTCCGCCGAACGGGTGATGACTCCCTGTTACGCCCGCGTGCGGTCGAAGGCGTCGAGGAACCGCTCGAGTCCTGCGAGGTCATCCGTGTTGATGTGATCGACTCGGGCGTCGAGGAGTTCGTGCCAGACGTCATCGCGCTCATGGCTCGGCGTGTCGGGCGTGCCCCAGAAGCGCACGCGCTGCCGATGGGCGTGCGCGTCGTCCACGATGTCGTGCAGTTTCGCGCGCTCGTCGGCGGGCATCGGGCCGGCGCCGTTCCAGCTGAAGGTGGACGTCCAGTTGGCGCTGACCAGCGGCATGAAGGAGGCGGGCGTATGCGTGCCGAGGTCGTCGAGCCTGCCGTCGTAGAAGGCGTAGCGGAGGTGCTGCGCCTCCATGGGCCCACGGGCCGCGCGGTCCCCCGAGATGACGGGGGTCACCGGCCCGGTGCGGACCTTGCCGCCCACGGCGGTGCTCAGGATGGAGCGGTAGTAGCGCAGCCGCCGGTGCAGTTCGCGGTAGGTCTCCTCGCCGGTGTTCTTGATGTCGATGAGCAGTTGCAGGGACACGCGGTGACCGGCGTGGACCGAGCCGTGGTTGGCGACGACTCGCTTCAGCAGCGGGTCGAGATAGAGCGACTCGAGGGTGCGGTCGGGGCTGAGGTCACCTATGTCGTGTCCCACCAGGAGCTTGCCGTCGACGAGCCAGATGTCGGCCTCGACGCTGGTGAAGCGGTGCTGGAGCGCGTCGGCGAGCGGGTGCGTGTGCTCGTAGTCGTTGTGCGCGTGGGCGCGGCGGAGCGGAGCGGGGTGGTGCCCGGCCGGCTGCGCGGTGACAGCTCGAGCGGCGGCGGCCGGGCGGGGCGCCGAATCGGCCGCCCAGGCCTGTGACAAGGAGCCTGCGAGGGTACCTGCTGCGGCACCGCCCAAGGACGCGACGACGAGACGGCGAGTGGGATGGGGCACAGAACCTCCCGGGGAACGGCGCGGGCGGACGTCAGCGAGTATCGGGCGCGGCTTCACCTAAGGGCACAGCCCCTGCCCAGAGTTCTGTCGCTGTTCGCCGAACCGCTCTCCTGCGGCCAGGTTCTGGGCGGCCTCCCGCAGCGTGGCCGCCGCGCAGGCCGATCGGCTTCCGCACGGAGGTCCGGTCGTGCGGAAGCCGATCGCCCTGCGCGGCGGGTTCCACGGCCCGTGCTCCCTCTGCGGAACCCCCGTCAGCAACGTGCCGCCCACCATGGCATCCAGGGGACGGAACTACCGAATCGTGGCGTTGTGAGTCATAACACGCACCTCTCCGATGGGCATTGACCGTTATGACCCTTTTCTTAGGACATTGATTGACATCGTCAATTACAGTGCCCCGCGGCTCAGTCGGTACGAGGACAGCTTCCCGATCCGGGACCGCCAGGCGCTTCGTACCCTGCGTCTCCTGGCCTCAGCGTCCGCCCGCGGCGCTCGACCGACTGCGGCCGTCGGGGTGCTGTCGGCCCCGTCCGCACCGACAGCGCTGGGACGGGGCATCCACCTTCACGCGCCGATGGTGTGGGGAAGGTCACTCTTCACTCTCGCCCGGGCTGTTCCGACCTGCCGGGGCATGCTGCCGGGCGCGCTGCGGAGTCCGACGGCGCGTCGGAACCGGGAGCAGCGGACGGCGCGTCGGAGGGGGAACAGCGGAAAGCCCCACGGTCCGTACACCTGGACCAGGTGTACGGACCGTGGGGCTCCACCACGTCGGAATCGGCGACAGAACCGGCGACGTGCCGTCGTACGAGAGCGAGGGCGACCGCGAGGGCGAGGCGCTCAGTGAACCTCGGCCGGCGGGGCCAGATCGACGAGCCGGGCCAGCGCCGCCCGGTGATGGCCGGGGGTGCCGAGGGCGACCTCGTCGGCCTTGGCCCGCTTCAGATAGAGGTGAGCCGAGTGCTCCCACGTCATGCCGATGCCGCCGTGCAGCTGTACGCACTCCTCCGCCGCGTGCACCGCGACGCGGGAGCACGCGGACTGGGCGACAGCGACCGCCACCGGGGCGTCGGCGCTCCCCGTCGCGAGGGCGTCCGCGGCGTTGCGGGCCGCTGCGCGGGCCGAGACGATCTCCAGCCACAGCCGCGCGAGCCGGTGCTTGAGAGCCTGGAAGGAGCCGATGGGCCGGTTGAACTGGTGCCGTTCGCCGGTGTAGCGGACGGTCTCCGCCAAGCACCATTCGGCCAGGCCCAGTTGCTCGGAAGCGAGCAGCCCGGCCCCCGTGAGAAGCGCCCGCTCCACGGCGGTCTCCGCGGCGCCCGGTCCGGCGAGGCGGCGGCCCTGTACCCCGGTGAGCGTCACCTCGGCGATCGGCCGGGTGAGGTCGAGCGGAACGAGCGGCGTGACGGTGACGCCCGTCGCGGCCGCCTCCACCGCGTACAGCCCGTACCCGTCCGGACCTTGAGCCGGGACCAGCAGGACGTCGGCGGCCGCCGCGCCCGCGACGCTGCGGATCGTGCCGCTCAGCGCCCCGTCCTCCGCCACCCGTACGGCCGTCGGGGGTGTGCTCCCCGGCGCGGCGGACAGCGGCAGCGCGAGGGCGCCGACGGCACGGCCCGCGGCGAGCGAGGCCAGCAGTCCGGCGATTTCGGCGTCATCCGTAGCGCAGCCGAGCAGGGCCTCGACGGCCAGCACCGCGCTGGTCAGATACGGCACCGGCGCGACGCTGCGGCCCAGTTCCTCCAGGACGACGGCGGCCTCACGCGCCGTGGCGCCCTGGCCACCCAGCTTCTCGGGGACGAGCAGCCCCGCCATGCCCATGTCGGCCGTGAGGGACTTCCACACGCCCTCGTGGTACGGCTGGTCCGTCTCGATCAGCCCCAGCACGGCGGCCGGGTCGCAGCGATCGCTGAGCAGCGACCGTACGGCCGCCCGCAGGTCGTCCTCGGCCTCGGAGTACAGCAGGTCCGGTCCGCTCATCGGGCGAGCTCCTTCCAGGCGATGTCCTTGTCGGTGCGCGGCTCGGGCGGCAGACCCAGGACTCGTTCGGCGACGATGTTGAGCAGGACCTCGGAGGTGCCGCCCTCGATGGAGTTCCCCTTGGACCGCAGATAGCGGTAGCCGGCGTCCCGTCCGGTGAAGTCGACCTTTTCGGGTCGCCGCAGGGCCCAGTCCTCGTACGTGAGGCCCTCCTCGCCCAGCAGTTCCACCTCCAGGCCGCTGATCTCCTGGTTGAGGCGGGCGAAGGCCAACTTCATCGCCGAGCCGTCGTAGCCCGGCTGCCCGGCGGCGAGCTGCTGCCGCAGCCGCTCCCCGGCGAGCCGCGCCGTCTCCGCCTCCACCCACAGCTCCAGCAGCCGCTGGTGCAGGTCGTGGGTGCGCAACTCGGGCCGCTCGCGCCAGGTTTCGGCAATGACCCCGATCATGCTCTCCCGGCCCGCGCCGGGGGCACCCGCGCCCTCGCGGGGCACCGGGGCGCCGCCGATCGCCACGCGCTCGTTCATCAGGGTGGTCTGGGCGACACGCCAGCCGTCACCGGTATCGCCCAGCCGGTGGCCGTCCGGGATCCGTACGCCGCTCAGGAAGACCTCGTTGAATTCCGCCTCACCGGTGATCTGGCGCAGCGGACGCACCTCGACACCGGGGTCGGTCATGTCGCAGACGAAGTACGTGATGCCGCGGTGCTTGGGCACGTCCGGGTCGGTGCGGGCGATGAGAATGGCCCAGCGGGCGACATGCGCACTCGAGGTCCAGACCTTCTGACCGTCGACCAGCCAGGCGCCGTCGTCGCCGTCCCGGACCGCCCGGGTCGCGAGAGCCGCGAGGTCGGAGCCCGCCCCCGGCTCGCTGAACAGCTGGCACCACACCTCTTCACCCAGCCACAGCGGCCGCAGGAAGCGCCGCTTCTGCTCATCGGTGCCGTACTTGAGGATGGTGGGGGCCGCCATGCCGAGGCCGATGCCGATGCGACGGGGGTCGTTGCCAGGCGCGCCGGCAGCCTCCAACTCCGCGTCCACAACGGCCTGGAGTGCCCGCGGGGCGTCAAGGCCGCCGAGCCCGACCGGGTAGTGCACCCAGGCGAGTCCGGCGTCGAAGCGGGCCTGGAGGAAGGTGCTGCGATCGGTGCCGGCCGGGTCGTTCCCGGCGAGCAGAGCGCCGACGCGGCGGCGCAGTTCATCCGCGTCGACCACGGGTGCTGCCGTGGCTCGTGCTGCTTCAGTGCGTGCCATTGCGCGGCTCCTTCCGGTCAGTTGGGGGTGACGACGATGCGTCCGGTGGTGGTGCCGTCGGCCACCCGCTGCACGGCGTCCGCGGCGCGGTCGAACGGCACCCGCTCGCTGACCAGTGGCTTGATCGCGCCCTGCTCCGCGAGCTTGGTGAGCTCCTCGTGACAGGTGGCGACCGCGCCCGGGTCGTGGGTGTTGTACAGGCCCCAGTGCAGGCCGACGACCGAGTAGTTCTTCACCAGCGCGTGGTTGAGAGCCGGGCTGGGAACGACCCCGCTCGCGAAGCCGACGACGAGCACCCGGCCCTCGAAGGCGATGCACTTGACGGACTTGGCGTACGCGTCGCCGCCGACCGGGTCGTAGACGACATCGGCGCCCCGGCCGCCGGTGGCCTGCTTGACCGCGGCGACGATGTCCTCGCTGCGGCGGTCGATGACCACGTCACAGCCCAGCTCCCGGGCTGTACGGGCCTTGTCCGGCCCGCCGACGACGCCGATCACGGTCGCCCCCGCGGCCTTGCCGAGCTGTACGGCGGCGCTGCCCACCCCGCCCGCGGCCGCGTGCACCAGAAGGGTCTCCCCCGCCTGGAGATGTGCCCGGCGGTGCAGACCGAACCAGCCGGTCTGGTAGCCGATGTGCAGGGCGGCCGCTTCGGCGTCGTCGAGGCCTTGCGGCGCGGGCCGTACGGTGGTGGCGTCTGCCAGGGCGAACTCGGCGAAACCGCCCGCGGGCACCGGGGGCTGGGCGAGCACCCGGGCTCCGATCTCCGCCTCCGCGCCCTCACCGACGGCGACGACCTCGCCGCAGATCTCGACACCCGGGGTGAAGGGGAGCGGCGGCCGCACCTGGTAGTGGCCCCGGCACAGCAGCGCATCCGGGAAGTTGACGTTCGCGGCCCGTACTCGCAGCAGCAGCTCTCCCGGCCCGGCGACCGGGTCCGGCACCTCTTCGAGGCGCATGACCTCGCGGGGTTCGCCGTTCTCGTGCACTCGCCATGCCTTCATCCGGTGGCCTCCAACGAACCTTCGACTGGGGTGGCGGGGTCCCGCTCTCCTCGCATACTAAGCGGTCGCTCGGTCTGCGACCAGGGCCGGACGTGCGTCCCGCCCGGGGCTCGCGTCCTGTCAGGGGCGCCGGGGCAGGGCACGCCGCCCTGC
>NZ_JBEXKU010000138.1:0-11922 GCF_040609575.1 Streptomyces sp. NPDC004647
GCCGCACCCGGTACGCCCCCGGACAAGGGATCCGTGGCTCGCATGCCAGGCTCCTGTTCAAACGGTCCAGCGCAGCACGGCGCCGAGCCCGCCGGCCGGTCCCTGTACGTCCTCGGGCACGAGCAGGACCTCGGCGTCGGCGGCCGCGGCGGACCGCATCAGCGCGTCGTCCGCGCGGGCCAGCTCGGGCTTGGGGACACCCATGGCCTGGATCTCGCCGCGCTGCACGGCGAGATGGTCGGGTCCCGGCCCCGCCCACAGTTCGCGCGAGGTGTCCGGGCCGCCCGGCGTCAGGAGCAGCGTCTCCACCTGGTGGCTGCGGGCGGCGTCCACCACGGCGGGCACGCCTTCCGCGGCCTCACCGGGACCGGTTTCCACGCTGCCGGCACCGTGTTCTCCGGGGCGGCCGCGTCCGGCTCGGAAGCGGTCCATCACGCTCTGCAGATGCCGGCGCGCGAAGTTCTCCCGGGCTTTGGCGATCTGCTGGTCCAGCAGGCCGTTCGACGCCCCGGAGGCCCGGCTGCCGTTCTCCGCCTCCACGGTGACGGCCCGGATCTGCTCGGGAAGCCGGTGGTGGACCGCCCGGCGCTCCCGCGGGTCGCCGACCAGCACCAGGAGCTGTGCTCCGGAGTCCGGCCACTGCCGGGCCAGCTCGGAGGCGATGATGTCCGCGGTCTGGTTCAGGGTGTTCTCGACCTTGTTCCGGTAGTGCCACTCGTGCCGGTCCGCGGGGATGCTGCGGTGGCCCCGCCCCTGCCACTCCTTGCCCTCCGCCTGGCCCGCGGGCTCCCGCCGGTGCGAGTCGCGCAGCTCAAGATCGGCGCCGGTTCGGTCGATGTACGCCACCAGGCAGGGCGGCAGGTCGTCGTGGAGCCCCGCCAGCGGCGCGATGTGCGGGAGCGTCGACCAGGTCGCCATGACGTCGTTCGGGGACACGGCGAGCGGGATGTCGAGGACGACCTCGGCCCCCGCCGCGAAGAGTGCCCGGCCGGGGGGCGTACCGGAGACGGGCTCGTGGGCGAGTGTGTCGAGTACGGCCCTGCAGGTGTAGGCGTCGGCGCCCGCGTCGATGAGCTGGGCCGCCACCGACCGCTCCCGCAGCTTCTGCTGCTTGGCCGCGTCCTCGGTCGCGCGCGAGGTGTCGATGTACACCGCGGCCCATGGGCCCGGACGGTCGAAGAGCGGTTTGAGAAAACCGAGTTCCATGATCTCCCCCAGGCTTGGGGACAGTGAGTACTACCAGGTTAGGACGGGATGTGCGCCGCGCTTTCCTTGCGGAGGAACCGGCGCAGCCGAGCCGCCGGCCAGGTGTTGATCACATCCTCCGCGGTGAGCCAGCCACGCTGCGCCGTGCCCACGCCGTAGCGCAGGTACTCCAGGTGGATCGGCGCGTGTGCGTCGCTGTTCACGGCGAACCGCACGCCGTGCCGCTTGGCCAGCAGGATGTGCTCGTCGGACAGGTCGAGACGGTCGGGGTGGGCGTTGATCTCCAGCGCCGTCCCGGTGCGGGCGCAGGCGGCGAACACGGCGTCGAGGTCCAGGTCCAGGCCCGGCCGCCTGCCGATGATCCGGGTGGTGGGGTGCCCGATGATATTGATCTGCGGGTGCTCGCAGGCCCTGACGAGGCGCCGGGTCAGGGCCTCGCGCCCCTGGTTGAAGTGCGAGTGGATCGAGGCGACGCACACGTCGAAGTCCCGCAGGAACTCCTCCGGCCAGTCCACGTTCCCATCGGGGTCGATGTTGAGCTCCGTCCCGTGAAAGAGACGCATCCCGCGGTGTTTGCCGTCGAGTTCGCGTACCCGCTCGCGCTGGGCCAACACCTTCTCGTCGGTCATCCGCTGCATGTACAGATTCGGCGCGTGGTCGGTGACGGCGTAGAAGCGGAAGCCGCGCTTCGAGGCGGCGGCGACCATGTCCTCCAGTGTGGCCAGGCCGTCGGTGAGGTCGGTGTGGGTGTGCAGATCGCCTCTGATGTCCGCCTCGGTCACCAGCTGCGGCAGCGCGTCCCGGAGACCGGCGGCGACCTCGCCGCGGTCCTCACGCAGCGTCGGCGGGATCCAGGGCAGGCCGAGCCTGGCGTAGACCTCCTCCTCGGTCTGCGAAACGATCTTCTTCCCGCTCTTGGCGTCGAAGAGCCCGTACTCGGAGAGTTTCAGCTTGTGCCGGACGGCCATCTCGCGGATGCGGATGTTGTGTGCTTTGGAGCCGGTGAAGTACTGCAGCCCCGCGCCCCACGAGTCCGGCGGCACGACACGCAGGTCGATCTGAAGGCCCTTGGTGGTGCGGATCGACGTCTTCTTCACACCGTGCGCGATGATCTCGCCGGTGGACGGCAGCCGGGTGAACGCCTCCATGAACGGCTCGGAGCGGCCGGCCGCCACCAGGATGTCGACGTCGCCGATGGTCTCCCGCATCCGGCGCAGCGATCCGGCGTACGTGCACCGCTCGCAGCCGGTGACCGCGGACAGCTCGGCGACGATGTCCTCGGCCACCTCCATGGCGGCGTTGACCGGGACGCGGTCGCCCGCCGACTGCATCAGCCCGATGCCGTGGAGGATGTTCTCCTCGGTCTTCGGACCGAAGCCCTTGAGACCGCGCAGCCGCTCCTCGTTGATCGCGTCGAGGAGTTCGCCCACCGAGGCGATGTGCAGGTCCTCGTAGAGGGTCATCGCCTTCTTGGGGCCGAGGGTGGGGATGGCCATGAGCTCCCGCACCCCGGCCGGGATCTTCGCCCGTACGTCCTCGACGGCGGGCATCCGGCCGGTGCGCAGATACTCGAGCACTTTGTCGGCGATGGACTTGCCGACGTTGGGGATCTCGCGCAGGCCCTGGGCGTCGAGCCGGGAGACATCGGCGTGGTGGCCGCCGATCGCCCGCGCCGCTTTTTCGTAGGCGCGGGCCTTGAACGCGTCTCCGCCGGTGATGAGGACGAGGTCCGCATACTCCTGGAGCAGAGCCTCGACCTCCTTGTTGGGTCGGGCCACGTGGCAAGTCTAGTTCGAGCCCGCGCGGCGGGCTCTTCCGCGGCACGGGCTCGTACGGGCCTCTCCGGCCTCTCACATGGCCAGATGCGCCCGAAGATGCGTGACCTCCTCGATCTCGACTCCCGCCTTCGCGAGCAGTTGCCGGGCCAGGTCGTTCAGCGCCCTGGCCGCCGCGATCTCCTCGCCCACGCGTGGCTGCTCGGGGTCGTCCGGGTGGCGGTTCGCGCGCCCGTGCGTCCGCAGTTCCGTACCGTCCTGGAGCCTCAGCAGTACGGCTGCCTCGGTCTTCGAGTCGATCTCACGGAACTCCATCTCGATGTGCCATCCGACGAGGGTTTCCATGGCTTTCACCTCCAGCGTCACCTTCCAGAATGCGCCTCGGGTGCAGGCCTGGTCGACCCGTCGCGGCAGCGGAGCGGGGCCTGTTCTAGCGGGCGGGGCCGAGGTGGTCGAGGAACCAGTCCCGGGCGAGGTCGGACACCTGGCGCAGCGCGCCGGGCTCCTCGAAGAGGTGCGTTGCACCCGGGACGACGGCGAGCCGGTTCTCGCAGGTCAGCCTGGACTGTGCTTGGCGGTTGAGGTCGAGGACGGTCTCGTCGCGGCCGCCGACGATGAGCAGCGTGGGGGCCCGTACGCCGGCGAGCCGCGGACCCGCGAGGTCGGGCCGGCCGCCGCGGGAGACCACGGCGCCGATGTTCGCGCTGTCGGCGCCGTCGGCAGCGGCGGCCCACAGGGCGGCGGCGGCACCGGTGCTGGCGCCGAAGTAGCCGATGGGGATCTTCTCGCGGCGCAGCAGACGGGCCGCCTCGATGAGCCGGCCGGCCAGTTTTTCGACGTCGAAGACATTGGCCCGGTCGAGCTCTTCCTCGGGCGTGAGGAGGTCGAAGAGCAGGGTGCCCAGGCCGGCGTCGTTCAGGACCGTGGCCACGGACCGGTTGCGCGGGCTGTGCCGGCTGCTGCCGCTGCCGTGGGCGAAGGCGACGACGCCGGAGGCGCCGTCCGGCAGGCAGAGGTCGCCGGTGAGCCGGATGGCCCCGGAGGCGACCGGGATCTCCACTTCCCTGACCGGGGGCTGTTCGCCCGCCGGGTCCGTGGGTTCGGCCAGCAGGGCGACGACCTCGGAGTCCTCGGTCTGGGAGAAGTCCTGGTACCACTCGCCCACCGCGAAGAAGGCGGTGGGGACGGACAGACACACCAGTTCGTCCACCTCGGGGCGCAGGGAGACCACGGCGTCCGGCGGCGCGACGGGAACGGCCAGCACCACCCGGGCCGCCCCGTGGGCCTTGGCGACCCGGCAGGCGGCCGCCGCCGTCGCGCCGGTCGCGATCCCGTCGTCCACCACGATCGCGGTACGTCCTTCGAGCGATATCCGCGGCCGGCCACCGCGGAACTGCAGTGCCTGCCGCTGGAGTTCGGCCTCCTCGCTGCGCTGGACCTCGACGAGGTCCTCCTCGGCGACCCGGCTCATCCGGAGGATGGCGTCGGAGACGACCCGTACCCCGCCCTCTCCGATGGCGCCGAAGCCCAGTTCCCGGTGGTACGGCACGCCGAGCTTGCGGACCAGGATGACGTCCAGTGGCGCGCCGAGCGCCCGGGCGACCTGGTAGGCCACCGGCACTCCGCCGCGGGGCAGCCCGAGCACGACCGGATCCTCGGTACGCAGATGCTCCAGCTGCTCGGCGAGACGGCGGCCGGCTTCCGCGCGGTCGGTGAACCGCATGATGCACCCCCGGTCCGGGGAGATGACGTGAGCCCCCGCAAGACTGGTTATCTTCCGAATCAAGCCGAAAAGCGCGGAATGCGCAAACGCACGGTGCCGACTACGGCGCTCAGGCGTCCAGCGCGGCCCGTACCCGGGCGGCCGCCCGTTCCGCCTCCTCCTCGTCGGCGTAGCGGCTGCGCGGCCAGAAGAAGCCGCGCAGTCCGTCCTTCCGGTTGCGCGGCACGACATGGACGTGGAAGTGCGGTACGGACTGGCTGATCCGGTTGTTCGCGGCGACGAACGAGCCGGCCGCTCCCATCCCCCGCTCCACGGCGCCGGCGATCAGCTGCACCCGGCTGAAGAAGGGCCCCACTTCCGCCGCCGGGAGGTCGGTGAGCGTTTCGACATGGCGCCGCGGCACCACCAGCACATGGCCCGGGAACAGCGGCCTGGCGTCGAGGAACGCCACTGCCGTCCCGTCCTCGAAGACCCGGTGCGTGGCCACCTCGCCGACCACGATCGAGCAGAAGGGGCAGTTCACGTCTCCAGTCAACTATCCGCAGCGGTCACCGTCACTCCGGTGCTCCTTCCACTCGCCCGACCTGCCGCCCCGGCGCACCCTGGAAGCATGGAGAACGCCCCGAGCGCGCCCGAGCGGGACGCCCCCGTCGTGGTGGCCCCGTTCGCGACCGACGCCCGCTACCGCCTGGTCCACCTGCGGGGATTCGGCTGGGAGCCACTGGAGCGCGAGGAGTTCGAGGTGCGGGTGCGGCAGATCTTCCCGGAGATCGACTTCGGTGACCCGGAGCAGGTCCACTGGTCGGACCGGCCCGGGGAATGGCCCAGGTGGCACCCGGGCGAAGCGTGACGAGCGGGACAGCGGGCGGGGCACCGGGACTGAGCGAATCAGGCCGGGTGCTCCTGTGAGATGAGTAAACGGCGCCTCCCATCCGTGTGTCAGGGTGGGAGGCGCTGTGTGCGCGGTCCCGACGTACGCGGACAACCCGGGAATAGGTGGTGCGGGATGATGCTGCCCGAGAGCGCGAACGGCACCAATGGGGGCGGGCTGGCCGTCCCCATGGCGTGGATGTACGCCGAGTACATCGCCGACGAGCTGCTGCGCACCGGCGATCTGATGCCGCCGACCTCCCTGGAGTTCCGGGCGGGCCGCGACGCACTGGCGCTGACCATCTTCCTGTCGGACGTGGACGGCGAGCTGTCCCGTATCCGTGTCATCTCCCGGATGGAGCACTGGCTCTCGCTGACGGCGTACCACCGTACGTGGCAGAGCTGGGTGCACGAGCGGCTGGAGGAGCTCGGGGCAGAGGAGCGCGAGTCCGGCGGCGGCAACCCCGATCTGCGGCTCGCCAGGTCGGCGTGGCGGTGGCTGGCGGAGACCGAACTGCTGGCCGCCGACCTCCACACGGTCAGCCAACCGGACGGCATGTCCGTCGGCCAGGAGGAGGCGCCGGAGGTGTGGATGCCCGCGTGGCAGCTGGGACTGCCGCTCGGCCATCTCGCCATCCAGCTTTTCTGAACGGGCGGGCTGCTCGGCCGCGCGGCTTCTGAGTTCCACGGCCTTCCGGAGTTCCGCGGTGTCCGTGAGCGGCGTTCCGTGATGCGCCTTCCCTGACGCGACGTTCCGGGTTGTACGGCACGGGCTGTCCCGTCTTCGTGACGCCCGCAACGCGTACGACCCTGTGTAGCCACCGACCACCCGGAACGCCCTTCCGGTGACTCAGCGCCACCGTTCCACTCCGTTCCGGGACTCGTCCGCCGAATGTTGAGCCGACGGGCGCCCGGTTCCGTACCTGATACCGGCAGGCCGCACTCGGTCTCGCGGCAGAGGAGCAAGGAGAGCGAAGGCATGACAACGCAGGAGCGGCATGTCGCCGCAGGCGCCTATGCGCTCGGCGTCATGGATCCGGCGGACGCCTGGCACTTCGAGGCGCATGCGGACGGCTGCGCGACCTGTATGACGCAGCTCGCGGAGTTCGACGGTGTCGTCTCGCTGCTGGCCTCCTTCGCCTCGTCGATGCCTCCGGGCGAGACCTGGGTTCCGGATCCGGGGTCCGGGCTGTTGTACCGGGTGATCGACGAGATCGCCGTCGCCCGGCGCAGGAGCCGCAGGCGGCGGATGTATCTGGTCGCCGCGGCGGCGGCCCTCGCCCTCGGCAGCACCGCCGTGACGGGCCTGGACTCCCCGGGCCCCGTCAGGCAACAGACGGTCAGCGCCGAGAAACAGGTGCACGCGCTCGGTCAGAAGGTGTGGCACACGGATCCCGCCACCTCGGTCGCCGCGATGGTGGGGACGGAGAAGAAGGAGTGGGGCACGGACATCGGGCTGGAGCTGAAGAATGTGAAGGGCCCGATGAGGTGCCGGCTGGTCGTCGTCGGCCGGAACGGCGAGGAGGAGACCGTCTCGACCTGGTGGGTCCCCCAATCCGGATTCGGGGTCGAGGGTTCGGCGAGCGAGCACCGGTTCCTGTACGCACAGGGCGGGGCGGCCATGGACCGTACGGACATCGAGCGCTTCGACGTCCGCACGCTCGACGGCCGGCACCTGGTGTCCCTGCACGGATAGCGGCCGGGACGGAGCCTCCCGCCGGTCATTCGGGGGCGGGTCCGCACCGGTACGGGGCGGCCTGACGAGGGGTGCGGTCACCGGCCCGAGGGGGTGCGGTCACCGACGGGCGCGGTCACCGGCGCAGGGCCCGCAGGGCGGACTGCGCGGCGTTGAAGCCGCACATGCCGTGTGCCCCCGGCCCGGGGGGCGTTGCCGCCGAGCAGAGAAAGACCCCGGGGATCCCGGTGCTGTACGGGTCGAGGGCGATCCTCGGTCGCAGAGCCACCTGGAGAGGGGTGTTGGCCCCGTTCATCACGTCGCCCCCGACGAAGTTCGGGTTGTACCGCTCCAGTTCGGCGGGCGTGCGCACGGACCGGCCGACGATCCGCTGCCGCGTCCCGGGCGCGAACCGTTCGATCTGGCCGAGGACCGCCTCGGTGCCGTCCCCGGCCCAGCCGTTCGGGACATGCGCGTACGCCCAGACCGGGTGGATGTCACCGGCCGAGCGTCCGGGGTCGGCGAGATACTGCTGCCCGACCAGGACGAAGGGGCGCCGGGGCATCCGGCCTCGGTGGATGTCCTCCTCGGCGCTGCGGACTTCGTCGAGCGTCCCGCCCAGATGCACGAACCCGGCACGCCGGCAGGGTTCGTCGCGCCACGGGACGCCGCCCTCGACGGCCAGGTCGACCTTGAACGCTCCCGGCCCGTGGCGCCAGCGTGCGTACGCCCGGCGCACCCGCGCGGGCAGCCGGTCGCCCGCGACGCCGATGACGGCGCCGGGGGCGAGGTCGAGCATGACCGTACGTGCCGGGGGCAGTTCGCGCAGCGAGCGCACTCGTACGCCTGTTTCGATGGTTCCGCCCAGCTCGGTGAGGAGCGCGGCCAGCGCGTCGGTGATCGACCGGGACCCGCCGGTGGCGACGGGCCAGCCGCTCCGGTGCGCGGATGCGATCAGCAGCAGTCCCACGGCGGCCGTGGTGGGGCGGGTCAGCGGCTGGAAGGCGTGAGCGGCCACCCCGGCCCACAGTGCTCGCGCTTCCGCGGTCCGCCAGCGGCGCGCGACGACGGTGGCCGGCTGGAGGGCCCGCGCCCCGAACCGTACGAGCCCGGCGGGATGCGCCGGGACATGGAGGATGGGCCGCATCAGGTCCTCGGTGAGGCCGTCGAAGCCTTCCGCGAGCGGGGCGAACAGCCGGTGCCAGGCCGGGCCGTCCGCCCCGAGGCCGGCGGCTGTTTCCTCGACGGACCGCACCATGACCGCGGACGTACCGGTGTCCAGGGGGTGTGCGAGATCGATCTCGGGCCACCGCCAGCGGAGCCCGAACCGCTCCAGCCCGAGGGTTCGCAGGAACGGTGAGCCCGGGTTCAGCGCATGCGCCGCCGAGCAGTGGTCGTGCAGCACGCCGGGGACGGTCAGTTCGCTCGATCTGGTCCCTCCGCCGATCTCGTCCGCGGCTTCCAGCACGGTGACGCGTACTCCGGAGCGGGCGAGCGTGACCGCGGCGGCCAGCCCGTTCGGCCCGGCCCCGACCACGATCGCGTCACTCATGACGGCTCCCCCTCACCTGTTCCTCCGAGCGCCGGTCCCGTCGGATCCATCCTCGCTCCCGAGAACGGCACCGGCAGGCAACGATGCCGTCGTCAGGGGCGATTCGAGCAGGGACACGCCGGACAGGCAATCGGGCCGCCGGGGGCCGGGTGCCGGGCGCCCCCGTGGAGCGACGCCGGGAGCCGCATCGGTCCGGTCTCAGGGGATCTGATGGGTGGGCGGCCCTCATCGGCGCCCGGCGCGTCGTACGGCGACGCGCCGGGTGTCACGGCGTGGGGTCGCGGAACGCGGCCAGCAGCTGCTCGGCGGCCAGGGTCGCGGTCAGCGTGCCCTCCCGGACCCGCTCCTCGAGCCCCGGAGCGAGCCGGCGCACCTCGGGGTGCTCGCGCAGCTGGGACAGCAGCTGGTCGCGGACCATGGACCAGGTCCAGTCCACCTGCTGGTCACGTCGCTTGGCGGCGAGAGCTCCGGTGGCGTCGAGCACCTTCCGGTGCCGTTCCAGCCGCTCCCACACGGTGTCCAGATCGTTGCCCTCGCGAGCGCTGCACGTGAGGACGGGCGGGTTCCACGGGGCGTCCGCGGGCTGCAACAGCCGTAGCGCTCCCGCGAGTTCACGGGCGGCCGACCGGGCATCGCGCTCATGCGGCCCGTCGGCCTTGTTGATGGCCACGACGTCCGCGAGCTCCAGCACCCCCTTCTTGATGCCTTGCAGCTGGTCGCCCGTGCGGGCCAGCGAGAGCAGCAGGAAGGAGTCGACCATGTTCGCCACGGCGGTCTCGGACTGGCCGACGCCGACGGTCTCCACCAGCACCACGTCGTAGCCCGCGGCCTCCATGACCACCATGGTCTCGCGGGTGGCGCGCGCGACACCGCCGAGCGTGCCCGCGCTCGGCGAGGGGCGTACGAAGGCGGCGGGGTCGGCCGCCAGCCGTTCCATCCGCGTCTTGTCGCCGAGGATGCTGCCGCCCGTACGGGTCGAGGACGGGTCGACGGCGAGCACGGCGACCCGGTGTCCCAGGCCGGTCAGCAGGCAGCCGAGCGCGTCGATGAAGGTCGACTTGCCGACTCCCGGTACCCCGCTGATGCCCACCCGCCGCGCCGTGCCCGAGTGCGGCAGCAGCTCGATCAGCAGTCGCTGCGCAAGCTCCCGGTGATCCGGCCTCGTGGACTCCACGAGGGTGATCGCCCGGGCGATATGGGCCCGCGAGCCGTCGAGGACACCCTTGGCGTAGCTGTCGGTGTCGATCGTCCGCGCCATGGGCTCACAACTCGTGGCCGAGGGCCCCGGCGAGGGTCTTCAGCAGGTCGTGGGCGGCGTCGGGAATGACCGTGCCGGGCAGGAAGACCGCCGCCGCGCCCATCTCCCGCAGGGGCTCGACGTCCTGGGGCGGGATGACGCCGCCCACCACGATGGTGATGTCCTCCCGGCCCTGCTCGGCCAGCTGCTCGCGCAGCGCCGGTACGAGGGTGAGGTGCCCCGCGGCGAGCGAGGACACCCCGACGACGTGGACATCGGCCTCCACGGCCTGCCGGGCGACCTCGTCCGGGGTCTGGAACAGCGGGCCGACGTCGACGTCGAAGCCGAGGTCCGCGAACGCGGTGGCGATCACCTTCTGCCCCCGGTCATGGCCGTCCTGGCCCATCTTGGCGACGAGGATGCGCGGCCGCCGACCCTCCTCGCGCTCGAAGGCGTCCACCAGCGCACGGGTGCGGGCCACTCCGGTCGACGCTCCTGCTTCCTCGCGGTACACACCGGAGATGGTACGAATCTGGCCGGAGTGCCGTCCGTACACCTTCTCCAGGGCGTCCGAGATCTCGCCGACGGTCGCCTTGGCGCGGGCCGCGTTCACGGCCAGGGCCAGCAGATTCCCCTCGAGTCCCTGGCCGGCTCCGGACTCGGCGGAGGCGGTGAGGGCGCGCAGCGCGTCCTGGCAGGCTCCCTCGTCGCGCTCCTCGCGCAGCCGCCGCAGCTTCTCGATCTGCTGGGTCCGTACGGAGGAGTTGTCGACCTTGAGGACATCGATCTGCTCGTCGCCGCCGACCCGGTACTTGTTGACCCCGATCACGGGCTGACGGCCGGAGTCGATACGGGCCTGGGTACGGGCCGCGGCCTCCTCCACGCGCAGCTTGGGGATACCGGCGTCGATGGCCTGCGCCATGCCGCCCGCGGCCTCGACCTCCTCGATGTGCTGCCAGGCGCGGCGTGCGAGGTCGTGGGTGAGCCGCTCGACGTACGCGCTGCCGCCCCATGGGTCGATCACCCGGTTGGTGCCCGACTCCTGCTGCAGCAGGAGCTGGGTGTTGCGGGCGATCCGGGCGGAGAAGTCGGTCGGCAGGGCCAGCGCCTCGTCGAGTGCGTTGGTGTGCAGCGACTGGGTGTGGCCCTGGGTGGCGGCCATCGCCTCGACGCAGGTGCGCGTCACGTTGTTGAAGACGTCCTGGGCCGTCAGCGACCAGCCGGAGGTCTGGCAATGGGTGCGCAGCGACAGCGACTTGGCGTTCTTCGGCTCGAACCCCTTGACGAGCTTGGCCCACAGCAGCCGGGCCGCGCGCAGCTTGGCGATCTCCATGAAGAAGTTCATGCCGACCGCCCAGAAGAAGGACAGTCGGGGCGCGAAGGCGTCGACGTCCAGCCCGGCGCCGAGGCCGGCGCGCAGATACTCCACGCCGTCGGCGAGCGTGTACGCCAGCTCCAGGTCGGCCGTCGCCCCGGCCTCCTGGATGTGGTAGCCGGAGATGGAGATGGAGTTGTAGCGCGGCATCTTCTGCGAGGTGTAGGCGAAGATGTCGGAGATGATCCGCATGGAGGGCAGCGGCGGATAGATGTAGGTGTTGCGGACCATGAACTCCTTGAGGATGTCGTTCTGAATGGTCCCGGCCAACTTCTCCGGTGGTACGCCCTGTTCCTCCGCGGCGACGATGTAGAGGGCGAGAACGGGCAGCACGGCGCCGTTCATCGTCATCGACACGCTCATCTTGTCCAGCGGGATGCCGTCGAACAGCTGCCGCATGTCGTAGATGGAGTCGATGGCCACGCCCGCCATGCCGACGTCGCCGGTCACGCGCGGGTGGTCGCTGTCGTAGCCGCGGTGGGTCTGTCCGTCGCCTTCGACCTGCCGAC
>NZ_JBEXKU010000139.1:0-11851 GCF_040609575.1 Streptomyces sp. NPDC004647
CCTCGGCGGCTTCGGCGGCGGCGAGCTTGTCCGCGGTCTTTCGGGCCGCGCCGAGCTCCTTCGGCTCCTCGGCCGACGCGTCCAGAGCGGGCGGTGCGGGCACCGTCCACATCCACTCACGGAGCTTGTCCCGCTCGTGGGTGAGGTCGTGGATGTCCTCTTCCGCGTACTCGAACTCCGGGGACCAGAACAGCGCGTCGAAGGGGCACACCTCGATGCAGATACCGCAGTACATGCAGAGCGCGAAGTCGATGGCGAAGCGGTCCAGGACGTTACGGCTGCGCTCGCGCCCGCCGGGCGCCGCGGCCGGCACCGTCTCCTTGTGGGAGTCGATGTAGATGCACCAGTCCGGGCACTCGCGGGCGCACAGCATGCAGACGGTGCAGTTCTCCTCGAACAGGCCGATCACGCCGCGGCTCCGGGGCGGCAGTTCGGGCTGTACGTCCGGGTAGTGCGCGGTGACGGAGCGTCGCGTCATCGTGCGCAGGGTGACGGCGAGGCCCTTCGCGAGGCCGCTGCCCGGAATACGGGACCGGGAGGGCGAGGAGGCCGAAGAGGACGCAGCCATTACTGGATCACCACCTTGACGATGCCGGTGAGCGCGATCTGGGCGAGCGCGAGCGGGATGAGAACGGTCCAGGCGAGCTTCTGGAGCTGGTCCTCGCGCAGACGCGGGTAGCTGACCCGCAGCCAGATGACGCCGAACGCGAGGATCGCGGCCTTCAGCAGAGTCCACAACCAGCCGAGGCCGTCCGCCCCGCCCGGGCCGTGCCAGCCGCCGAGGAAAAGGACGGTGGTCAGAGCGCAGAGGACGATGATGCCCGCGTACTCGGCGAGCAGGAAGAGCGCGAAGCGCAGCCCCGTGTACTCGGTGTACGCGCCGAAGATGATCTCGGAGTCGGCCACCGGCATGTCGAACGGGGGCCGCTGGAGCTCGGCGAGGCCCGCGGTGAAGAAGACGAGCCCGCCGACGATCTGCCACGGCACCCACCACCAGTGGAAGGCACCCACGATCCCGACGAGCGAGACGGTACCGGCGGCCATCGCCACGGAACCGGCCGTGAGCAGCATCGGCAGCTCGTACGCGAGCAGCTGCGCGGCGGTACGGAGGCCGCCGAGCAGGGAGAACTTGTTCGCCGAAGCCCAGCCCGCCATCAGCGAGCCGAGCACGCCGACCCCCATGACCGCGAGCACGAAGAAGATGCCCGCGTCGACGACCTGACCGACGGCGCCCTCTCCGGGGCCGATCGGTATGGCGACGAGGACGAGCAGATATGGCAGCAGGGCGACGGCGGGCGCGAGTTGGAAGATCCGCCGGTCGGCGCCGGCGGGCACGATGTCTTCCTTCTGTGCGAACTTCACGCCGTCCGCGACGAGTTGGGCCCACCCGTGGAACCCACCGGCGTACATCGGCCCGACCCGGCCCTGCATATGGGCCATCACCTTGTGCTCGGTCTGGCCGACGACCAGCGGCAGAACGAGGAAGGCAGCGAAGACGGCGAGCAGCCGCCACAGGACGTCGAGGACGTCGGTCACGGGGTCTCGCCCCCTTCGGGCTCGTTGTTGGCCCCGCCGTCCGTGGTGGCGGGGGCGTCATGGGCGGGGCGGGGATTGTGCCACGGGGCGTCCGCGGACCGCTTCCCCGCGCTCTCGCCACCGGTCCGGCGAGACGTGGCGGGGCCTGCTTCCGCGGTCGGTGCATCCACGGCCGGTGCATCCGCGGCCGGTGCTTCCGGAGCGGGAGCCTCCGGGGCGAGCGACTCGGGTGCGGGCGACTCGGGTGCGGGCGACTCCGGGGCGGGAGCTTCCGGAGCGGCCGCATTCGGAGCAGGCGGCTTCGGGGCGGTGGCTTCCGGCGTGATGGCTTCCGGGGCGGTCGGCTGCGCGGTGTCCGTCGCCTCAGGCTGCTGCCCGCTCGCGGTTCCTTCGGTCGCGCTGCGCGTCCGGCGGGCCGGGCGGTCCGTGGGCGTCGTCGCCGCTGCTGCTGAGGACGCCTCGGCCTCCGGCTGTTGGCTCGCCGAGCCGGCGCCCGCGGTGCGAGCCCGGCGCGGCGGACGGTCACCCGCGGCCGCACGGGCGCCGCGGGCCGGACGGGCGGGCGCCGGGGGCAGCTGGCCCTTGAGCGGCCCCCACTCATTGGGATCCGGAACGCCCGGCGGGAGCATCTGCCGCCGCTTGGGGCCGCCGTGTTCGGACTCCCCCGGCTCCTTCGCCCCGGGCCACGCCTTCACGACGCGCGCCGCCAGTACGAAGTCCTTCCGCAGCGGATGCCCCTCGAAGCCTTCGGGCAGCAGCAGCGGCACGAGGTGGGGGTGGCCGGTGAAGTCGACGCCGAACATCTCGTGCGTCTCGCGCTCGTGCCAGTCCGCTCCCGCGTAGACACCACTCGCGGTGGGCAGCGCGGGGGCGTCGTGCGGCACGGTCGTACGGACGAGCAACCTTCGCGGCGCGCTGCCGCCGGCCGCGGGTGCGCCGCCGGTCACGGGGGTGTCCGCGGCCGTCCCGGTCGCGGTCGTCCCGGTCGCGGTCGTCCCGGCGGCTGCCGGACCGGCGGTCGGAGCGGGGGTCGGACGGGCCGAACCGGCCGGAGTCCCGATGGCCACGACGTGCGCGGAGATGCGGAATCCCGTACCGGGCTCGTCGACCGCGCTCAGCCAGTCGAAGTATGTGCAGCCGAGGGTGTCCCGCGCGGTCTCGAGCGCGGTGGTCCACTCCGCGGCCGGGACGTCGACGGTGAGCAGGCCGTATGACTCCTCGGCGCTCGCCCCCTCGCCGAAGAGCTCAACTGCGCCGGCAGGCAGCCACCCGACGGGCGGCTGCGCCACCGGTGCGGCTGCTTCTTCGGGCTCCGCACCCGGAGGCAGCGTCGAGGCGTCGCCGCCGGTTGGGGCGGCTGGGGCGATTGGGTCCGAAGTGGCAGCTGGGTCGGCGGACTTGCTTGTCCCGCTCCCCCGCGTCTGCTCCGCGGCCTCGCTCTGCTCCGCGAGCTGCGTCGGCTCCGCGGACTGGCTCTGCTTGGCGGCCTCCGCCGGCCCGGCTGACTCGGTCTGCTTCGCGGCGTCGGTCCGCTCCGGGGACTTCTTCGGCTCCGTGGGTTCGGTCACCGGTCGCCCCCTTCTTCCCGGGCGGCCGGTCCCTCCTGCGCGGGCCGCGGCGCGCCCGCGCCGTTGCCGCCCTGGTCCGCAGAGCCGCCTCCGGAACCGCCGTTCGCCGCGGCAGTCCCGGTCCGGCCATCCGCCGCCGCACCGCCGTCCGCACCAGCCGAACCCGTGGTCTCAGCCGAGGTCGAACCACCCTCCGTACCCGCACCGTGCCCGAACGCGGGCACAGTGGTGCCCGTGGAGCCAGTGGAGCCAGTGGAGCCAGAGCCAGTGGAGCCAGAGCCAGTGGGACCGGACACCAGGCCGCTCCGCAGCGCCGTCGTCGACGCCCGGCCCGCGCCCGCAGCACGCACGCCCGTGCCGGCGGCGGGCCCGTAACGGTCGCCCAGCGACTCGCGGGCGATCTTCTCCTGGAGCTTGAGGATGCCCTGCAGCAGCGCTTCCGGACGCGGCGGGCAGCCCGGGACATAAACGTCCACCGGGATGATCTGGTCGACGCCCTTGGTCACCGAGTACGAGTCCCAGTACGGCCCGCCGCAGTTCGAGCAGGCGCCGAAGGAGATCACGTACTTCGGCTCGGGCATCTGCTCGTAGAGCCGCTTCACCGCGGGCGCCATCTTGTCCGTCACCGTGCCGGAGACGATCATCAGGTCGGCCTGCCGCGGCCCCGGCGCAAAGGGGATCACCCCGAGCCGGATGAAGTCGTGCCGCGCCATGGACGCGGCGATGAACTCGATCGCGCAGCACGCGAGTCCGAAGTTGAAGACCCACAGGCTGTAGCGGCGGCCCCAGTTGAGGACCACCTTCATGGGTTCCGGGGCGAGGCGGGCCAGGGTGCCCAGCCGGCGAGGCTCCGGCAGCATCTCGGGAGCGGGTGTCACGTCCATTCCAGAACGCCCTTCTTCCAGGCGTACAAAAGGCCCACGGCGAGGAAGCCGAGGAAGATGAACATCTCCACCAGCGTCGTCCCGCCGTAGCCGGGCGCGGCGAAGATCGTCGCCCAGGGGAACAGGAAGATCGAGTCCACCGCGAAGATCACGTACAGGAAGGCGTAGACGTAATAGCGCACCTGCGTGTGCGCCCAGCCCTCGCCGACCGGGTCCACGCCGCACTCGTACGTCAGGAGTTTCTCGGGCGTCGGCACCACGGGGCGCAGCAACCGCCCGGCCCCGAAGGCCACGGCGACGAACAGCATTCCGACCACGGCGAGCAGGCCGACCACCGAGTAACTCTCGAAGTAGTCCGCCGCCAGATGGACCGGTGCCGTGAGTACGGTCGACGTCGGCTCGAGCACGTCCGCCCCTCGCTCCCTGGCTGCCTTGTTCGACGATCTGTACGCACGGGAGTCTAGGCCCTGCCGCAGACGCCGTGACCAGCCGTCTCAAGCCGAGGTGGGGTTATCCCTACTTCAAGCCACCTAACCACCCCATGGCGTCCGGTCGGCCCGGCCCGGCAGGCTGGCTCGCATGACCGAGAGCACCCCTCAGGCCGGCGGCGCCGGCAACGACGACCGGCTGCCGCCCGCGCGCCTCGCCTTCGGCGCGCAGACCTGGAAGGAGATCTCGTATCTCCTCGTCAATCTGCCGATGGCGGTTCTCGGCTTCGTCTACGTCTCCACCTGGCTGTTCTCCGGCGCGGTGCTCACGCTGACGGTGATCGGTCTGCCCCTGCTCGCCTTCGGGCTGTCGGGCGCGCGGCTGCTCGGGCGCTGGGAGCGCTCCCGAGCGCGCGGCCTGCTGGGCGTACGGATCGACGAGCCGAGCCCGATCCGGCAGCACGCCCGCGGTGGTTTCCTCTCCTGGATGTGGACGAGTCTGAAGGACCCGGTCGGCTGGCGGGCGGTGCTCTACTCCTTCATGCGGCTGCCCTGGGGGATCGCCACCTTCGCCGTCACTCTGTGCTGCTTCCTCGCTCTCTGGCCGGTGCTGCCCTGGATCGCCCGCGGGCTGACCAACGCCGACCGGGCGATGGCGCGCGGTCTGCTCTCCCCCTCCGACGAGCTGGAGCGGCGGATCGCCGAGCTGGAGTCGGACCGTGGGTCGGTCGTGGACACCGCCGCAGCCGACCTCCGGCGCATCGAACGCGATCTCCACGACGGCGCCCAGGCCCGCCTCGTCGCCCTCGCCATGGATCTCGGTCTGGCGAAGGAGAAGCTGCTCGAGGACCCCCGACACCGCCGCCCGCATGGTCGACGAGGCACACGGCGAAGTGAAACTCGCCCTCCAGGAACTACGCGACCTCGCCCGCGGCATCCACCCCGCCATCCTCACCGACCGCGGACTCAGCCCAGCACTCTCCGCCCTCTCCGCACGCTGCACCGTCCCCGTCAACGTCACCGTCGACCTCCCCCAGCGGCCCGCCCCCGCCATCGAAGGCATCGCCTACTTCACCGTCTCCGAACTCCTCCAGAACATCAGCAAACACAGCGAGGCGAGTACGGCGTCCCTGGAGCTGTGGCGGTCGAAGGACCGGCTGCTGGTCCGGATCGAGGACGACGGCCGCGGCGGGGCGCGCCTGGACACCGGTAGCGGGCTGTCGGGGCTGGCGGAGCGGCTGGGCGCTGTGGACGGGCAGTTGGCGCTCGGCTCCCCGGTGGGCGGCCCGACGGTCGTGACGGCGGAGCTCCCCTGGCGGGACCGCACCGACGGCTGAGCCGGGGCTGCACTCGGCCAGAGCCGCGACTGTACCGGCCTGAACCGCGGCTGTACCGGCGTGAACCGCGGCCGTGACGCGCCGGGCCGGACCGTACTCGGCCAGAGCCGCGGCCGTACCGACCGCGAGCCGGGGCCCTCCCACCCGCTCAGCCGCGACCGTACAACTGCGCAGCCGGGACCGTACCCGCCGCCGGGACCGGGGCCGCACCGCCGTTCCGCCACGCCGTACCGCCGTACCGCCGTACCCGGCAACCGCACGGGCGAGCGGGCCAGCGGGCGGGCAACGGGCACTATCGCCACCTCGATGGGTGGGGAAAACCCCCTCTCCAAGACACCGACCGACGCCATGGTCCGGCAGCCCCCGCTCCAGCAGGCTTGAGCCATACACACACGCGTCGGACCGCAGAAACGGACGTCACCATGGCCATCGCATACGGACCGGAGACGGGCACGCACCGGATGCCCGCGGCGCTGCGAGCGCCGCTGGAGGGCCGCACCTGGCGCGAGTTCCTCTATCTGCTGCTCAACCTGCCTGTCGCCACCACGATGTTCTGTTTCGCCGTCACGATGACCTCCCTCGGGGTCGGCCTGTTGGTCACCTTCCTCGGCGTGCCGGTGCTGGCCGCTGCCCTGGCCGGCGCCCGCGGGCTGGGCTACATGGAGCGCGCCCGGGCCCGCGCGCTACTCCGCCTGGACGTGGCCGATCCCCTGCCCGTACGTCCCAGGAAGGGCCGCAGCGGGCCCACGGCGTGGATGGGCGCGATGCTGGCCAACGGCGTCTCCTGGCGGCATCTGCTCTATTGCGTACTGCACTTCCCCTGGGCGGTGTTCGGCTTCTGCGTGTCGCTGGTGCTCTGGGTGAACGGCTGGGCGCTGCTGTTCTATCCGCTGTGGAAGTGGGTGTTTCCGCGCTACGGCGAGCAGTCCGGTATGCAGGTGTACGGCGACGGTGACGGCAACGGCCTCTACCTGGATACGCCGTTCGAGATGGCCGCGACCGCCGCTGTCGGCCTGCTGATCGTGATCGCCACCCCGTGGGTGTTCCGCGGTCTGACGCAGGTGGACCGGTTGTTGGTGTCGGGGCTGCTCGGGCCGACCCGGCTGGCCACCCGCGTATCGGAGCTGGAGTCGGACCGTGGGTCGGTCGTGGACACCGCCGCAGCCGACCTCCGGCGCATCGAACGCGATCTCCACGACGGCGCCCAGGCCCGCCTCGTCGCCCTCGCCATGGATCTCGGTCTGGCGAAGGAGAAGCTGCTCGAGGACCCCGACACCGCCGCCCGCATGGTCGACGAGGCACACGGCGAAGTGAAACTCGCCCTCCAGGAACTACGCGACCTCGCCCGCGGCATCCACCCCGCCATCCTCACCGACCGCGGACTCAGCCCAGCACTCTCCGCCCTCTCCGCACGCTGCACCGTCCCCGTCAACGTCACCGTCGACCTCCCCCAGCGGCCCGCCCCCGCCATCGAAGGCATCGCCTACTTCACCGTCTCCGAACTCCTGCAGAACATCAGCAAACACAGCAGGGCGACCCGCGCCTCCGTCGACGTGTGGCGCGCAGAGGACCGGATCATGATGCAGATCGCGGACGACGGGCGGGGCGGCGCCGACACGTCGGTGGGTTCCGGACTCGCCGGGCTCGCCGAGCGGCTGGATGCGGTCGACGGTCTCCTCATCGTGAACTCCCCCGAGGGGGGCGGTACCACCATCACCGCCGAACTCCCCTGGCGCTCCCCGCATCAGCAGCCGGCCTTCCGGTCGTGAGCCCCCCGGCTCACGACCGGCTCCCCCGGGCTCCGCTCACTCCCCCGGCTCTCCGGCTCCCCGTGCGCGCGGAACTCACCCCCCTCACCCCCTAATCCTCCTTCCGCCGGACGCCAGGGGCGTCCGAATCCTGGAATGCTGAGCCCTGTACAGGGGCGGGACACCGGCGGGACACCGCGGGGACGCAGCGATTCGGGGGGCTGAGGAACGTGGAGGACAGGGTGCAGGTGGTCATCGCCGAGGATTCGGTGCTGCTACGGGAGGGCCTGACCCGGCTGCTGACCGACCGCGGGCACGATGTGGTCGCCGGGGTCGGCGACGCGGAAGCCCTGATCAAGACCGTGGGAGAGCTGGCCGACCAGGGCCAGCTGCCGGACGTGGTGGTCGCGGACGTACGGATGCCGCCGACGCACACCGACGAGGGTGTACGGGCCGCGGTGCAGCTGCGCCGGGACCACCCCGGGATGGGCGTGCTGGTGCTCTCCCAGTACGTCGAGGAGGAGTACGCGACCGAGCTGCTGGCGGGCAGCAGCCGGGGCGTCGGCTACCTCCTGAAGGACCGGGTGGCCGAGGTACGGGAATTCGTGGACGCGGTGGTGCGGGTGGCCGGCGGTGGCACCGCGCTGGACCCGGAGGTCGTCGCCCAGCTGCTGGGACGCAGCCGCAAGCAGGACGTGCTGGCCGGGCTCACCCCGCGGGAGCGGGAGGTCCTGGGGCTGATGGCCGAGGGGCGTACGAATTCGGCCATCGCACGGCAGCTGGTGGTCAGCGACGGCGCCGTCGAGAAGCACGTCAGCAATATCTTTTTGAAGCTCGGCCTCTCGCAGAGTGACGGGGATCACCGTCGAGTGCTCGCGGTTCTCACCCATCTCAACTCCTGACGGGCCGCCTCATGGCCAAGATGCGTGCTGGGCGCACTCAACGGAAGTCGGCTCGGTCCATGGTCCTGGGCCCAACGTATGAGGTTCGGGCAGTCGGGCATATCATGCTGAATCTACGCAAAAGGGTGTCTCATAAGTGAGTCCACCATGTGACACTTCAAAGGAAGGCGACCCTTACCGTCGTACAGTGGCCAGCGGGACGACGGCCGGCATCACGACCAGTCCCGAGCCGCCGCCTCGAAGGAGGTCCAGTTCAGTGACCAGCAAGGTCAGTACCCAGGCCGAGTCGGCCGATGGGGCAGTCACCGGGGATCAGCTCAGCCCCGGCAAGGAAGTCAAGCGTCTAGACCGGGTCATCATTCGCTTCGCGGGCGACTCCGGTGACGGTATGCAGTTGACGGGTGACCGGTTCACGTCGGAGACGGCGTCGTTCGGCAACGACCTGTCCACGCTGCCGAACTTCCCTGCCGAGATCCGGGCTCCCGCCGGCACGCTGCCCGGGGTGTCCAGTTTCCAGCTGCATTTCGCGGACCACGACATCCTCACTCCGGGCGACGCGCCGAATGTGCTGGTCGCGATGAACCCGGCGGCACTCAAGGCCAACCTGGCGGATGTGCCGCGCGGCGCGGAGATCATCGTCAACACGGACGAGTTCACCAAGCGCGCGATGACCAAGGTGGGGTACGCGACCAACCCGCTCGAGGACGGCTCGCTGGAGGCGTACAGCCTCCACCGGGTGCCGCTGACCACGCTCACCGTCGAGGCGCTGAAGGAATTCGACCTCTCCCGCAAGGAGGCGGAGCGCAGCAAGAACATGTTCGCGCTCGGCCTGCTCTCCTGGATGTACCACCGCCCGACCGAGGGCACCGAGAAGTTCCTGCGGTCGAAGTTCGCGAAGAAGCCGCAGGTCGCCCAGGCCAACGTGGTTGCTTTCCGGGCGGGTTGGAACTTCGGCGAGACGACCGAGGACTTCGCCGTCTCCTACGAGGTGCAGCCGGCCTCCGCCGCCTTCCCGGCGGGCACGTACCGCAACATCTCCGGGAACCTGGCGCTGTCCTACGGGCTGGTCGCCGCCTCCCGGCAGGCCGATCTGCCGCTCTACCTCGGCTCCTACCCGATCACCCCGGCCTCGGACATCCTGCACGAGCTGTCCAAGCACAAGAACTTCGGCGTGCGGACCTTCCAGGCCGAGGACGAGATCGCCGGTATCGGCGCGGCGCTGGGCGCGGCCTTCGGCGGCGCGCTCGGCGTCACGACCACCTCGGGACCCGGCGTGGCCCTGAAGTCGGAGACCATCGGCCTCGCGGTGTCACTGGAACTCCCGCTGCTGGTCATCGACATCCAGCGTGGCGGGCCGTCCACCGGGCTGCCGACCAAGACCGAGCAGGCCGATCTGCTCCAGGCGATGTACGGGCGCAACGGCGAGGCCCCGGTCCCGGTCGTGGCCCCGGCCACCCCGGCCGACTGCTTCAACGCCGCCCTCGAGGCGGCCCGCATCGCCCTGGTCTACCGCACCCCTGTCTTCCTGCTCTCCGACGGCTACCTGGCCAACGGCTCGGAGCCCTGGCGGGTCCCGGAGGTGGACGAACTCCCGGACCTCCGGGTGCAGTTCGCGACCGGCCCGAACCACACCACCGAGGACGGCGCGGAAGTCTTCCATCCGTACAAGCGCGAACCGCAGACCCTCGCCCGGCCATGGGCGGTGCCGGGCACACCCGGTCTGGAGCACCGCATCGGCGGCATCGAGAAGCAGGACGGCACGGGCAACATCAGCTACGACCCGGCCAACCACGAGTTCATGGTGCGCACCCGGCAGGCGAAGGTGGACGGCATCGAGGTGCCGGACATCGCCGTGGACGACCCCGACGGCGAGGCCGGGGTCCTGGTGCTGGGCTGGGGCTCGACCTACGGGCCCATCACCGCGGCCGTACGCCGTATCCGCGCCGCCGGCGGCAGCATCGCCCAGGCGCATCTGCGCCACCTCAACCCCTTCCCGCGGAATCTCGGAGAGGTCCTGGCGCGTTACGAGAAGGTGGTCGTACCGGAAATGAACCTCGGACAGCTCAGCACACTGCTGCGGGCGAAGTACCTGGTCGACGCCCAATCCTTCACCCAGGTCAATGGCATGCCGTTCAAGGCCGAACAGCTTGCGACCCACCTCGCAGAGGTCAGTGAACAAAGCGCCAAGGAGGCCATCGATGGCTGAGACGATGACGGGGGGCCTCTCGACGAGCCAGGCGCTCTCACTCATTCCCAAGGCCGACGCCAAGCAGTCGATGAAGGACTTCAAGTCCGACCAGGAAGTGCGCTGGTGCCCCGGTTGCGGTGACTACGCAGTCCTCGCCGCCGTACAGGGCTTCATGCCCGAGCTCGGTCTGGCGAAGGAGAACGTCGTCTTCGTCTCGGGCATCGGCTGCTCCTCCCGCTTCCCGTACTACATGAACACGTACGGAATGCACTCGATCCACGGGCGCGCCCCGGCGATCGCGACCGGTCTCGCGTCCTCGCGCCGCGATCTGTCGGTGTGGGTCGTCACCGGTGACGGCGACGCGCTGTCCATCGGCGGCAACCACCTCATCCACGCGCTGCGCCGCAATGTGAACCTCAAGATCCTGCTGTTCAACAACCGGATCTACGGCCTGACGAAGGGCCAGTACAGCCCGACGTCGGAGGTCGGGAAGATCACGAAGTCGACGCCGATGGGCTCGCTGGACGCGCCCTTCAACCCGGTGTCGCTCGCGCTCGGCGCGGAGGCCTCCTTCGTGGCCCGTACGGTCGACTCCGACCGCAAGCACCTCACACAGGTGCTGCGGGAGGCAGCCGCCCACCCGGGCACGGCGCTGGTGGAGATCTACCAGAACTGCAACATCTTCAACGACGGCGCCTTCGAGGTCCTCAAGGACAAGGAGCGGGCGGAGGAGGCGGTGATCCGGCTGGAGCACGGGCAGCCGATCCGCTTCGGCACGCCGTTCCGGGAGGAAGAGGGCGGGGACGGCCTCGGCACGAAGGGTGTCGTACGGAACCGGACGACCGGCGACCTCGAGGTCATCGATGTGACGGCCGAGGGCACGGCGGACGTGCTGGTGCACGATGCGCACGCCGCCTCGCCGACCACGGCGTTCGCCCTCTCCCGGCTCGCCGACGCCGACACGCTGCACCACACCCCCATCGGGGTGCTCCGCAGCGTCCAGCGCCCGGTCTACGACACCTTGATGGCCGACCAGCTGGAGAAGTCGGTCGAGCGGTTCGGCAAGGGCGACCTCGGCGCGCTGCTCACCGGCAAGGACACCTGGACGGTCGTCGGCTGACCCGCTGCGTCGGGATCCCGACGCACGAGCGGGACTTCGACGCACGACCCGGACGCGGCCCGGGCCTGACAGATCGGAAGAGCGTGGTGGTGGGGATGAGTGTGGCCACGTAGGGGTTGTTATCGGTGGGCGGCGTGTGA
>NZ_JBEXKU010000140.1:0-11724 GCF_040609575.1 Streptomyces sp. NPDC004647
GTCCGCAACTCCACCCCCGGGGCTCCGGGTGATTCGAGGACCCCGGTTTCCGGGGTACGACAATCCCCGGACCCCCTGATTTCGGGGATCCGGGGATTCGGTCGTCCTGCCGCGGCTCGGGAGCCGCAGCCTCGGGAGCCGCAGCCTCGGGAAACTGCTGGCCAGCCGGGACCTCAGCCGGGGTACACCGGCTCGGAGCCCTTCTCCGTCACCAGCTTCCAGTTCGCGTCGAGGGGGAGCCGTACGATCCCGTCGGCGGAGTCGGCGATCAGCGGTTTGCTCTCGTCCTCCGAGGCCGCCACCGCCCGCACTCCATTGATGCCCGGCAGGGTCGGGGTGTTCGACGACGATCCGTCGGTCTCCACGTACTGCAGCTGCTGCACCCCGCCGGACTCCGTGCCCACGACGACCAGCCGACTGCTGCCGGCCCAGGACGCGGACTCCACATCCTCCAGCTGCGGCGCCACCGAGCGAAGGTCATTCACCGACAGCGACGGCTCGCCGGCTCCGGCACCGGTCCGTTCGACCCGCCCCAGCTCCAGTGACGTACGGCCGTCCCGCTTGATCAACAAGGCGATCCGCACCCCGTCGGAGGAGACCCGCAGTCCCTCGATCCGGCCTTCACCCAGCGAGGGCACCACCACTTCCTGCGGCTTCTCGGCGCCGGCGGCCAGCCGCAGCAGTCGCGGCCGGTCCGGATCCCGGTCGGCGACCCACAGATTGTCGTTCCCGTCCCAGCTGGGCGCCGTCAGGGCGTCCTTCTCGCTCCCCGCACTGCTGTGCAGCTTCGCCGCCCCCCGCTCGGCGCCGGAGCTCATCGGAGCCACGTACAGCGAGCGCCGGTCCAGCGAGACGCCGGCCGCGAGCCGTTCGCCGCGGTCGACCCCGACCGAGCCCAGCTCCACCGTGCCGTCCCCGAACGGCCCCTCCACCCGGCTCGGCTCGTCACTGCCGTCGGACAGGCTCGCCAGCCGGTGCTGCGCGTCGATGAAGTACTGGTGTTCGGCGTGCTTCCGCAGACCCGCCGGTGCGTACACCGCGGCCTCCCCGGGGTTGAGCACGCACAGCTCGTTGCCGTCCTTGTCCGCCAGCTCCACCATGCTGATCTTCGCCGAGGCCTGGTCCTGCACCGTGTACAGCAGCTGCGCCGCCATCCGGTCGCACTGAAGCGGCCCCACGCGCGACGCCCGGGCATTCAGCCGTACCCGCAGTCCGTTGGAGTCGTCCAGCGAGAGGCTGTCGTCCACCAGTTCCACACCGCTCGGGAACGTCGTGTCGACCACCGGCTCCAGCCAGCTGGTGGGTCCCTCGAGCAGGGCCTTCACCGTCGACGTGAGCGGGTCTATGCGTCGGCGCAGATACACCGGGTCGGCGACCAGGACTTCCCGCTGGGCGTCGGAGGCCCGCTCGTCGCCATCCGTCCCGGCGAAGTAGTACTTATTGACCGGCCGGTAGATGCGCTGGAAGTCGGACTCGCCGAGCACCAGACCGTCGGGCGGGGCGTCGATCCGCCACTCCTGGCCGACCTTCGTGAGATGGATCTTCGTCTTGTACATGCCCTTGACCGGCTTGTAAGCCTGCTTCTCGTCGACCCGGGCGACCTGCTTGCCGATCAGTTCGGCCGTGGCACCGTTCTCGCCCCGCTCACCGCCGGGGCTGTCCATACGGGGAGCGGGTCCGTCCTCGACCACCGTGGTCTGCGAGAACGGCTTCCAGCTCTTCGACGCAGCTCGGGTGAGATACAGGCGCGCCGTCTTGAAGTCCGCCTCGTCGCTGGTGGTGGCCTCCAGGAATCCGCGCACGATGTCGTTCGGCCCTTCCCCCGCACGGGGCGGAACGCCGAACACACGCACCTGTGCGTCTGCATCCGCGCGGTGCGAGGCGTCCACCCGGTGGACCTCCCCGCTGTCCGGCATCGACGCACAGCCCGCCGCCAGAAGGGCTCCGCAGCCGAGCAGCGCGGAGACCCGCAGCGGGCTCCATCGACGGCTGGTGTGCCGGTCAGAGCCCACGCGCCTCGCCCTCCCGTTCGGGTTCCCGGTCGTCCTGTTGCGGTCCGCGCCGCGCCGGGCGTATTCCGCTGTCCCGGCTGTCCCGCGCGCCCCCTCCGCGCGCCACGACCCGGGCCCCATTGCCCGGCATCGCGGCCGGGCCGGCGGTCGGCTGCGTGGTGCGCGGCTGGGCAGGCACGCCTGCCGCCCCCCCACGGCCGTGCGGCAGGCCGGCATCGATCAGTCCCCGGTTGCGCCGCGAATCCTCGGGCTCGAGAGGTATGGGGGAGCCGCGCAGAGCGTCGCCCGTCGTTCGCGGCAGCGTCAGCCTGAACTGGGAGCCGCCGCCCGGCTCGCCCCAGGCCTGCAGCCATCCGCCGTGCAGCCGCGCGTCCTCGACCGCGATCGACAGGCCGAGACCGGTGCCGCCGGTGGTACGCGCGCGTGCCGGGTCCGCCCGCCAGAAGCGGTTGAAGACCCGGGTCGCCTCGCCGGGCTTGAGCCCGACGCCGTAATCCCGCACGGCGACGGCCACGGCCCCGCCCGCTGCGGCCAGCCGCACCACGATTTCCCGGCCTTCGCCGTGCTCCACCGCGTTGACCACCAGGTTGCGCAGCACGCGCTCGACGCGCCGGGCGTCCGCCTCGACGATCACCGGTTGGGCGTCGCCGCGCACCACGACCCGGCTGCCCTTGCACTCGGCCAGCGGCTCGGTGCCCTCGATTACCCGGTGAACGATGTCTCGCAGGTCTATCGGGGCGGCCTCCAGGGCCGCCGCTCCCGCGTCGAACCGGCTGATCTCCAGCAGATCGGCGAGCAACGACTCGAACCGGTCCAGCTGGCCGCGCAGCAATTCCGCGGACCGGGCGGTCGCCGGGTCGAAGTCCTGCCGTCCCTCATGGATGACGTCGGCGGCCATCCGCACGGTCGTCAGCGGGGTGCGCAGCTCATGCGACACATCCGAGACGAAGCGACGCTGCATCCGCGACAGGTCCTCCAGTTGCTGGATCTTCAGCTGGAGATTCTGGGCCATCTTGTTGAAGGCCTCGCCGAGCCGGGCGATGTCGTCCTCACCGGTGACCTTCATCCGCTCCTGCAGCAGGCCCGCGGCCAGCCTCTCGGAGATGCCCGCGGCCATCCGTACCGGGGTGACGACCTGCCGCACCACCAGCCAGGCGATGGCGCCGAGCAGCACCACCACGAAGACACCGGCGGTCGCCAGCGTCCCCTTGACCAGGCTCAGCGACTTCTCCTCCTGGGTGAACGGGAACAAGTAGTACAGCTGGTACGGGTGGCCGTTGACGTCGTTCAGCTGCTTGCCGACGGCCAGGGCCGGCTCTCCGCCGTCCCCGGCTCCCCGGAAGATCCTGGTGTGCTGCTCATGCGTCCCGGGCTCCGCGTCGAGGGCCTGCCGCAGCTCTGTCGGCACGCTCCTCTCGGGCTCCACCAGGCCCGAGGCACGCGGCGCACGGCTGCCCCGGCTGTCATCCACGAACGGCTGTTCGGTATCGGAGCTGAGCGCCACCACCGAATACACGCCCTGCCCACCACTGGCCAGCTGCTGTACGAGGTCGGTCAGCCACCCGCTGGAGTTCTGCGAGCCGCGGCTGTCCACCGGCCCTCCGCCCTGGCCCCTGGCGTCGGTGTCGGCCTTCTCCCGGGCGACATTGAAACCACCGGCCGCCTGGCTCTGCGCCGCGCCCTGCTTGGCGTCCTGCAGACCGTTCCGCACCTGCCCGATCACCACGACGCCGAGCAGCAGCACGACGCCGAGAGACATCAGCAGCGTGGTCGCGACGACCCGCAGCTGGATATTGCGCCGCCACAGCCGTACGGCCGGCAGCAAAGGCCGACGGACCCAGCGCACCAGGAGCCGTAGCACCGGGTGGACCGGGCCTCCCGGCGCCCCGTCCTGAAGCAGATGACCACCCTGCCAAAATCGATCAAACAGGGATATCTTACCCACCGGGTCAACGGGCCGCCCCTCGCGCGCACCCTCCGGGGGTCCGCCCCCCGAAGCTCCGGCCTCCGGAGCGGCTCCGTTCCCGGACACGTCAGCCTGGTCCGGCCTTGTAGCCGACACCACGCACGGTCACCACGATCTCCGGCCGCTCGGGGTCCTTCTCGACCTTCGAGCGCAACCGCTGTACGTGCACATTGACCAGCCGTGTGTCGGCCGCGTGCCGGTAACCCCAGACCTGCTCGAGCAGCACCTCACGTGTGAAGACCTGCCACGGCTTGCGCGCCAGCGCAACGAGCAGATCGAACTCCAGTGGAGTCAGCGCAATCGACTGTCCTTCCCTCTTCACCGAGTGGCCCGCCACGTCGATCACCAGATCGCCGATGGCAAGCTGCTCCGGCGCGGGCTCCTCGGAGCGCCGCAACCGCGCCCGGATGCGGGCGACAAGTTCCTTCGGCTTGAACGGCTTGACGATGTAATCGTCCGCGCCGGACTCGAGCCCGACCACCACGTCGACCGTGTCGCTCTTCGCGGTCAGCATGACGATCGGTACTCCGGACTCGGCCCGGATGAGCCGGCAGACCTCGATGCCGTCCCTGCCGGGCAGCATCAGATCGAGCAGCACCAGGTCCGGCTTGGCTTCGCGGAAGGCAGCCAGAGCCTTGTCGCCGTCCGATACGAACGACGGTTCAAAGCCTTCGCCACGCAGCACGATGCCGAGCATCTCTGCCAGTGCGGTGTCGTCGTCGACGACCAGGACGCGTCCCTTCATAATCGACATCATCCCATTAGCTAATCGTTACCTGGCACACAGCTCGGCGAGCCCTTCCGGCGTGACGGGCGAAACCACCCCTGATTCGGTGACGATCGCGGTCACCAGATCCGGCGGAGTGATGTCGAAAGCGGGGTTGTACGCCTGTGTCCCCAGCGGCGCCACGGGTATCCCGCTCCCTGGTTCCACGCCCGCCACCGGCACAAACGGAGCCGAGAGCTCCGTGATCTCGTGCCCGGGCCGCTGCTCCACCTCGATCGACTTCCCGTCCGGGGTCTCAGGATCCACTGTCGTACTCGGGGCGACCACGACGAACGGCACATGGTGGAAACGCGCGAGCACCGCCAGCGGGTAGCTGCCCACTTTGTTGGCCACCGACCCGTCCGCCGCGATGCGGTCCGCGCCGATCAGAACCGCGTCCACCTCCCCCGCCGCGAAGAGCGAACCCGCGGCGTTGTCCGCGAGCAGCGTGTACGCCATCCCGCTTCGCGCCGCCTCGTACGCGGTCAGCCGCGAGCCCTGCAGCAGCGGTCGTGTCTCGTCGACCCACAGCCGTCTGAGCTCCCCGGCCCGGTGCGCGGCGCGCGCCACGGCGAACGCCGTCCCCTCCCCGCCCGAGACCAGCACACCGGTATTGCAATGGGTGAGGATCCGATGGCCGCCACCCGGCAGCAGCTCACCGAGGAGTGCCAGCCCGTGTTCCGCCATCCGCGCACTCGCCTCGGCGTCCTCTCCGTGCAGCGCCCGTGCCTCGGCGAGCGTGGCAGCAGCGGCCCCGCCCCGGTCCGCGCCCTCATCCACGGCCCGGCGGTGCGCGGCGACGGCCCGCCGCACCCCGTAACCGAGATTGACCGCCGTGGGCCGCGCGTGGGCCAGCAGCTCCGCCGCCTCGTCCACGTCGTAACCACGCGCGGCGGCGAGCGCGACGCCGTAAGCACCCGCGAGGCCCAGCAGTGGCGCCCCTCGTACGGCGAGCGTACGGATCGCCTGCACCAGCGCCTGCACGTCGGTGCAGACCAGCTCGACCTCCTCCGCCGGGAGCCGCGTCTGGTCGAGGAGCACCAGTACGGGACCCTCCGGCGGCTCGTCCCAGCGCAAGGAGGGAACTGCGGGTAGTCCGTCGACCACCGGAGGTACCACGTCCTGATCAGCCATTCGCCCAGTCTGCCCCGTCCGCTACAGGTATTTGAAGGTGTGGCGGAGGTACGGGGCCCCGTACGAACGCCGACGCACCATGGCACGATGGCAGCCAACCGGCCGTTGCTGTGCTTTCCCGGGGGGTGTTCCCCCGCCACCGGAGCCCAGTCGGAATCGCGGACGGGCACCGTGAAGGAGCGATGATGAACGACTCTCCGGGCTGGGCTTCGCCCGGATCCGCCCCCTCCGACGAACCGGGGCGCGGTGGCCCCGGGAACGAGCCGGGGCAACCGGGGCAGGCCGCACCGGACGACGCCACCGCCCCACCGGTGAACTGGTCCAAGCAGCAGCCGCCCGCCGGCCAGTGGGCAGCGCCCACCGGCCCTGGCCCCACCCCTCCTCCCGGCCCCGGCTGGGGCGGCCCGGGCAATCGGGGCGGGCAGTCCGGATGGGGCAACGGATGGGCCCAACCCCCGGCTGCGGCCAAACCCGGCATCATCCCGCTGCGCCCGCTCGGCGTCGGCGAGATCCTCGACGGCGCGGTGTCCACCATGCGCGCTCACTGGCGCACCGTGCTCGGCATCTCCCTCGCCGTCGCCTTCGTCATCCAGACCGCGGCGACTGTCGCCACGGGCATCTGGTTCCGCGACTCCACCAGCCTCGAGGGCCTGGAGAACAACCCGAACCCGTCCTTCGACGAGACCATGGACGCGCTGGGCGGAACTCTCGGCAGCACCGGAGTCACCTGGCTGATCAGCATGCTCGGCACGATCATCGCCACCGCCATGCTGACGATCGTCGTCAGCCGTGCCGTCCTCGGGCGCTCTGTCTCGATCGCCGAGGCCTGGCGCCACTCCCGGCCGCAGCTGCCGCGCCTCTTCGGCCTGCTCTTCCTGCTGCCCCTGCTCATCACCGCTGTCGCCGCTGTCGCGGTGGCGCCCGGTCTCATCGTGTCCGCGACCGGCGGCTCCGGCGCGGGGGCCGCACTCGCCGTTCTCGGCGCCCTGGCCGCCGTGCCCCTCGCGATCTGGCTCTGGATCCGCTACAGCCTGGCCGCACCCGCACTGATGCTCGAGAAGCAGGGCGTGATCGCATCCCTGCGCCGCTCCGCGAAGCTCGTACGGGGATCGTGGTGGCGCATCTGCGGGATCCAGGTCCTCACCATGATCCTGGTCTTCATGGTCTCTGCCGTGATCGAGATCCCCACCAGCATCGTCGCCACGGTGGTCGGCGGCGAAGGCGCCATGGACTGGCTCTCCGGCGAGAGCGTCACCGCCACCTGGAGTTTCCTGGTCATCATCGGCATCGGCGCGGTGATCAGCTCGACCATCACCTTCCCGATCAGCGCCGGGGTCACGGCTCTCCTCTACATGGACCAGCGCATCCGCCGCGAAGCTCTGGATCTGGAATTGGCCCGAGCCGCTGGAATTCCCGAGCAGGGCGTGCGACAGCCGAGCGCCCAGCAGCCGCACGACACGACGCCGGGGAGCTGATGCGGTGATCGCGGCGGGGGCCACGGCTGCGATGGCGTACCTTGCGGTGCGCGCGGACGACGAGGTACCGGTGACGATCCCGCGCGTACCCGCCCGAGAGGCAGCGGAGCGCGAACTCTCCAAGCCGATGTACCAGGAGCACGAACCCGGCCTCTTCCAGCGTGTCCTCGACTGGTTCTGGCAGAGGATCGACGACCTGCTCAATGCCGCATCCGGGGCCACCCCGGGCGGCACGCTCGGCCTCTTCGTCATCGTCGTCGTCGTGGTGCTCCTCGTGATCGCTCTGCGGCTGCGGCTGGGCGCCCTGCGCCGCGGCCCGGCCGGTGGCGGCACGCTCTTCGAGAACCGCGTGCGCAGCGCCGCCGAACACCGCGCCGCCGCCGAACGCCACGCAGCCGACCACCAGTGGGACCAGGCCGTCCAGGAACGTATGCGCGCCGTCGTCCGCTCCCTCGAGGAGCGCGCCCTCCTCGACCCCCGCCCCGGTCGCACCGCCGACGAGGCCGCCGCCGAGGCAGGCCGGTCGCTGCCCGGCCACGCCGACCGTCTGCACAGCGCGGCCCAGGACTTCGACGACGTCACATACGGCGGCCGCCATGCCACCGCCGATGAGTACGCCCGTCTGCGCGATCTCGACCTCGACCTGGAGCGCAGCAAGCCGCTGCTCGGCGCGACCACCGCCGGGGGCGCCGGATGACGGGGACCGCCGGCGTTGCCACCTCGGCATCCCCCACCGCCCGGCAGCTGTGGACCCGCTCCCGCGGTCTGCTGCTCGCCGTCGTCGTCCTCCTCATCGCGGGTGTGGTCATCGCCGCCGTACGCTCCGGCGAGCAGCGCGGTCGTCTCGACCCCCGGTCGGCGGACCGCTTCGGCAGCCGGGCCGTCGCCGAACTCCTCGCCGACCGCGGTGTCACCACCCGGGTCGTGACGACCACCGACGCCGCCCGGGCGGCCGCCGGCCCGGACACGACCCTCCTCATCGCCGACCCTGACCGGCTCACCCCACGTCAGCAGCGCATGCTGCGCCACGATTTCGCCGTCTCCGGCGGCCGCACTGTCCTCGTCGCCGCGGGCGAAGCCTCGGCCGAGAAGCTCGCTCCGCGAGTCCGCACCGCTGCCTCCACCGCGGTGACGGTCCGTTCGCCGGACTGCTCCCTGCCGCTCGCCGGACGGGCCGGAGACGCCGACATGGGCGGTGTCCGCTATGCCTCCTCCGCCTCCGGCGCAGACGCCTGCTACCTCAGCGGCGGGCTGCCGACCCTGCTCCGCCTCCCGGGGTCGAACGGCTCCGACACCGTTCTGCTCGGCGCCCCCGACATCCTCCTCAACGACCGTCTGGCCGAGCGGGGCAACGCCTCGCTCGCCCTCCAACTCCTCGGCTCGCATCCGCATCTCGTCTGGTACCTCCCCTCCCTCGGAGACACCGCGGCCGCCGACGGCGGCGACAGCAGCTTCTTCGACCTCATCCCCGCGGGCTGGAACTGGGCCCTGCTCCAACTCGCCATCGCCGCAGTGCTCGCGGCACTGTGGCGGGCCCGCAGACTGGGTCCGCTCGTCCTCGAGCAACTGCCCGTCGCCATCCGCGCATCGGAGGCGACCGAGGGCCGCGCCCGCCTCTACCGTCAGGCGAACGCCCGCGATCGAGCGGCAGAATCCCTGCGCTCCGCCACCCGCTCCCGCCTCGCACCCCTCCTGGGCCTGCCTGCGGCCCAGGCGCACAGCCCGCACGGTCTGTGCCCCGCGGTCGCCGGAAAGCTGCCTGAACCCACTCCGGACATCCAGAACTTGCTCTTCGGCCCTGCCCCTGCAGACGACGCCGCGCTTGTCCGGCTCGCCGACGACCTCGACGCTCTGGAACGCCGCATCACGTCCAGCGCCGGATCACACCCGGTCTCCGCATCACCCCCGACCGAAAGGGACCGCACTCCGTGAGCGCCCCGACCTCCGACAGCGCCCGCTCCTCCCTCGAGGCGCTCAGAACCGAGATCGCCAAGGCAGTGGTCGGCCAGGACCCCACCGTCACCGGCCTGGTCGTCGCACTTCTGTGCCGCGGCCACGTCCTCCTGGAAGGCGTACCGGGAGTGGCCAAGACGCTGCTGGTACGCGCTCTCGCCGCGTCCCTCGAACTCGACACCAAACGTATCCAATTCACCCCCGACCTGATGCCCAGTGATGTCACGGGATCCTTGGTCTACGACGCACGGACCGCCGAATTCTCCTTCCAGCCAGGGCCGGTCTTCACCAACCTGCTGCTCGCCGACGAGATCAACCGGACGCCGCCGAAGACTCAGGCGTCCCTCCTCGAAGCCATGGAGGAGCGCCAGGTCTCCGTCGATGGCACACCCCGTCCGCTTCCCGAGCCCTTCCTCGTCGCCGCCACGCAGAACCCGGTCGAGTACGAGGGCACTTACCCCCTCCCCGAAGCCCAGCTCGACCGCTTCCTGCTCAAGCTGACGGTCCCGCTCCCGTCCCGCCAGGACGAGATCCAGGTGCTCAGCCGCCATGCGGAAGGCTTCAACCCACGCGATCTCGAAGCTGCCGGCCTACGCTCCGTGGCAGGCCCTGCGGATCTGGCAGCGGCCCGCGCCGCCGTCGCCAAGACCGCTGTGTCCCCCGAGATCGCCGGCTATGTCGTCGATATCTGTCGTGCCACGCGCGAATCCCCCTCGCTGTCGCTGGGCGCGTCCCCTCGCGGAGCCACGGCCCTTCTCGCCACCTCACGCGCCTGGGCCTGGCTCACCGGCCGTGACTACGTCATCCCCGACGATGTGAAGGCTCTCGCCCTGCCCACACTCCGCCACCGGATCCAGCTTCGGCCGGAAGCCGAGATGGAAGGCGTCACCGCCGACTCAGTCATCACATCGGTCCTCGCCAATGTCCCCGTGCCCCGCTGAGCCGACGGGAACAGAACCTTGGCCCTCACCGGACGCGCCGCCCTGATCGCCGCCCTCGGCGCTCTTCTGACCGGCCTCCTGCTCCCCAACTGGACCGGCATCCTCGCTGTCGATGTCCCCCTTGTCCTGGCAATTCTGTGCGACCTTGCACTCGCCGCGCCAGTGCGTCAGCTCCGTTTCACCCGATCCGGTGATACATCCGTTCGACTTGGTGAACGGGCGTACGCAACCCTCACCGTCGGCAACCCCTCGCGCCGCGTGCTGCGGGCCGACCTCCGTGACGCCTGGCCCCCCAGCAGCTGGGCTTCCGAAAGCGGTTCAGCCTCCTCCCGTCACGAGGTCTCAATCCCTCCGGGAGAGCGGCGTCGCATCACCACGACGCTCAGTCCCACCCGCCGCGGCGACCGCCGAGCGGCCCGTGTCACCATCCGCTCCCACGGGCCGCTGGGTCTCGCGGCCCGGCAGGGCCACCACCAGGTCCCATGGACGGTGCGAGTCCTGCCTCCGTTCACCAGCCGCAAGCACCTCCCCGCCAAGCTCGCCCGTCTCCGTGAGCTCGACGGCCGCACCAGCATTCTGACCCGAGGTGAAGGCACCGAATTCGACAGCCTTCGCGCTTACGTCCCCGGTGATGACACCCGCTCCATCGACTGGCGGGCCACGGCCCGGCAATCCACCGTCGCCGTACGCACCTGGCGCCCCGAGCGGGACCGGCGCATCCTGCTCGTCCTCGACACGGGCCGCACCTCGGCCGGCCGAGTGGACGACGCCCCCCGGCTGGACGCCGCCATGGACGCCGCGCTGCTGCTCGCCGCCCTTGCCACCCGGGCCGGTGACCGTGTCGACCTGCTTGCATATGACCGGCGTGTCCGAGCCTCGGTCCAGGGCCGCACCGGAGGTGATGTGCTGCCTGCACTGGTCAATGCCCTCGCCCCGCTGGAGCCCGAGCTCGTCGAGACCGACGCGCGGGGCCTGGCGGCCACAGCCCTGCGGACAGCACCACGGCGCTCTCTGATCGTTCTCCTCACCACCCTCGACGCCGCCCCGGCGGAAGAAGGCCTGCTGCCCGTCCTGCCTCAGCTCACTCACCGGCACACGGTTGTGCTGGCCTCGGTGGCCGACCCTCGGATCGAAGAAATGGGAAAGTCTCGCGGCTCGCTGGACGGCGTTTACGAGGCGGCGGCGGGTGCCCGGACCCAGTCCGAACGCCGTCATACGGCAGATCGTCTCGGCCGACATGGAGTCACCGTCGTTGATGCCATTCCCAAAGAACTCGCCCCCGCGCTCGCGGACGCCTATCTCGCACTTAAGGCCGCCGGCCGTCTCTAAAGTCCTGAACTCCTGAACGCAGAAATGACTTAACCCCCCAAGCACCGCTTGGGGGGTTAAGGGTTTGGAACGCAGAAATGCCGCCGCCCCCGGATCGTGTGATCCGGGGGCGGCGGCTAATGATTGTTCGGCGGCGTCCTACTCTCCC
>NZ_JBEXKU010000141.1:0-11563 GCF_040609575.1 Streptomyces sp. NPDC004647
CTCAAAAAACCCCTCCCTCCCCCACCCCCCCCCCCCCCCCCCCCGCGCGCGGGGGGGGGGGCCGGGGGGGGGGGGGGGGGGGGGGGGCGGGGGGGGGGGGGGGCGGGGCCCCCCCCCCCCCCCCCCCCCACGCCCGCCAGTTGTTCAGCCGGGTGCGCCAGGCGAGCAGCGCCGGGAGCCGTGCCCGGGCGACGCGGACCAGCAGGAGCCGGGCCGCGACCTGTGCGGCGTGGAGGTACAGGGCCGGTGCAAGACCCGGCCGGGAGAGCAGAAGGCGCTGGTTGGTGACCGCGACCGGCCGCCAGTGGCGCTTGTACTCCTCGTTGCCGCGCAGCAGGCTGACCACGCTGCGGCCGGTCTCCGCGGCGTGAGCCGCATCGTGGCGCAGCAGCATGGTGTTGATGTCGGCCTTGGCTGCGCGCAGGTCGGGGTGGGCCCCGTAGAGATAGCCGCCGGACAGCTCCGCGGACATCAGCGTCACGTCCGTGGCCACCACCCGACCCTCGAGGACGTACTCGGTGACCCGGGCGTCGCCGGTCCCGACCATCTGCCGGACGGCCCGTACGAGATGCTCGGCGAAGCGGGGCCTGCGGTGTTCGGGGGTGACTCCGCGGCCCTCCCACTGGAGGCAGTGCAGCCGGAGCATGGTGACGAGCGCGTCCGCCACCTCGCGCTCCGGCACGCTGCGGGGCTCGATGCCCAGGATATCCAGCTTGCGCAGCTTGCTGCGTGAACGGCGGGCGCTGGAGCTGGGCATCCGGTTGAGCAACTCGTCGACGGGGCGGCCGGGTAGCTCCATGCACAGGGAGTCCGGGAGCCGCCGCTTGGAGCCCGGCCAGTTGGCGAAGAGCCGCTCGGCCGCAGCTCCTGGGCGTACTTCGCGCAGATCCACCAGCGCCCCGGCGGCCGCCGCGGCGAGCCCGTGAGCGAGCGAGGCCGCCGCCGCCTCGGCGCAGCTGTCGTCGAGCAGCACGTCGCAGAAGTCGGAGACGCCGACACCGATGGGGAGGAGGACCGGCACCGGACGGTGCGCCAGTATCAGCGGTGCCGCGCCGACGAGGCGCCCCTGGCGGCGCACCAGCAGCAGCCGGAGGCGGCCGGGCACGCCGTAGGACAGCCACCACGAGTGGAGCCAGGCATGGGTCTGGAAGGGCGTGGCGCTGCGGCAGCGCCGGTACAGGCCGTCCCACTCCCCCGCCAGGCCGGCGAAGCCGGCCGGGTCGCGGCAGAGCGTCACGGTCAGTGCGCCGGATCTGGGTGGTCGTGCCGCTGTGGGGTGCGCCGCGGTCTGCGCTGTCACCGCGCACCCTCCTCGGCCAGCTGTCGCTCGGGTCCGGCCGATGCCTGCCGTTCGCCCGCGGGGGCGGGGACCCCGGAGATCTTCCGGCTGCGGCTGCCGGGACGTACGAGCACGATGAGGAAGCCGAGGAGTCCGCCCGCGCAGGTTCCGACAGCGGCCGCGATCATCGCGGACGGGGAGGTGGGGGCGTCGGGGACGGGGGCCTTGGACAGTACGGAGAGCCGTACGCCCGTGCTGTTGGCGGAGGCGTTGGCGTACTCGGTGAGCGCGCGGGCAACCTCGTTGGCGTTCGTCGCCGACTGCTCCGCCCGCGTGTCGCTGCCGATGATCTCGATCATGGGCGCGTCGGGGGATGTGGCGGCCTGGATGTGCGTCCTGAGCTCGGCCGCGGGCTTTCCGGTCGCCTCCTGGGCGTGGCCGAGGACGGCGCTGTTGGTGACGACGCGTCCGTAGGCGTGCGCGTAGCCGAGGGCGGTCATCGGGTCCGCGGCCTTCTCGGGGGCCACGACCACATAGCCGGTGGTGGTGTACTGAGGGGTTTGCAGCACGCCGTACGCCGCGCCGCAGAGCATGCCCAGTACGGCGGAGAGGGCCAGTGGCCACCAGACGGGCAGGCGCAGGGCGTCGGAGGCCAGGCGGAGGCGGCGGGAGAATCCTGCCAGAAGGGTATCGGTCATGACGACGGGTCACCTCTTCGGTTCGGACACGGCGGGGTGGGGGTGGTACGGCCTGAGGGGGGCGCGCCGCCGGGCGGCGGGGTCGGCGGCGGTCCGTTCGTAGAGCGCGGAGAGCCGGTCGGCGCTGCGGGCGATGTCGTAGCGCCCGACGGCGGCGGGAACGGGCAGGTGGCGGGGTCCGGCGGTGGCGTGCTCGCGCTGCGCCTCGGCCAGCGCGTCGGCCAGCGGCCGCAGACCGGGGCCGATGCGCCGGGCTCCGGGGGCCTCGGCGGCCGGCAGTTCCTCGATCGCCGGGCAGGTGACGTGCAGTACGGGCAGCCCGGCGGCGAGGGCCTCGAGCACGGCGAGGCCGAAGGTCTCCTCGGCGGACGGGGAGACGAAGACGTCCATGGCGGCGAGCAGTCCGGGGATGCCGGAGGGCCGGTCGGCGCTCGCCTGGACGGACCCATCACGCTCGCCGAGCAGCCGGACGCGGCCGGCGGCGCCGAGGCGGGCCGCCAGCTGTTCGAGGGCGGCCCGCTCGGGCCCGTCGCCGACGAGCAGCAGCCGGGCGCCGGGCAGTTCGGCGACGGCTCGCAGCAGGACGTCGTAGCGCTTGCCCGGCACGAGCCGGCCGACTCCCCCGGCCACGAAGGCCTGTTCGGGGATCCCGAGGCGGGCGCGGGCGGCGGCCCGGGCGGCCGGGTCGAACCGGAAGTGCCGGGCGTCGATGCCGTTCGGCACGAGATGGATGCGCTGCTGCGGCACGCCCCAGGCGCGCAGCCGGTGCACGACGGTGGCGGAGACCGCGACCGTCGAGGAGCCGAGGCGCTCGGTGGCGAGGTAGAGGGCGCGGGTCCCGGGGGTGAGCGGGCGGCCTTCGATACGTGTCTCACCGAGGGAGTGCTCGGTGGCGAGCACAGCCCGGACTCCGGCCATCCGGGCCGCGATCCGGCCGAAGACGCAGGCCCGGAAGAGATGGGTGTGCACCAGGTCGTAGCGGCCCGCCCGGATGGCTCCGGCCAGCCGGGGCAGTGCGGACAGGTCGCGGTTGCCGCCCATGCCGAGGTGGGTGACGCGGATGCCGTCGCTGCGGATGCCGTCCGCGACCGCGCCCGGGTTGGTGAGGGTGAGGACGTCGCAGTCCACGGGCAGATGGCGGAGCAGCAGCCGCAGTTGCTGCTCCGCTCCCCCGGCGGCGAGGCCGGTGATGATGTGCAGCACTTTCATCGGCGGGCTCCGGCCACGGGCGCGGCGGCCCGCGCGGCGGGCATCGCTCGGCGGCGTACGGGGTGCAGCAGCCGTTTGACGGAGAGCCGCAGGGCGTTGTCCTGGGCGCCGATGTGAATGCGGGGCAGCGCGTACGGTCCGGTGAGGGCGCCGGGGTCGATGGCGCAGGCGTAGTCGTATCCCGCGGCCCGTACGGCCTCGACGGCGCGGGCGTCGAGGTCGCCGTACGCGTAGCAGTAGCCCTCCACGGGGCGGCCGGTGATCTCCTGGAGCGCGGCGCGGCTGCCGGCGGTCTCCTGCAGCAGGGAGGTCTCGTCGGCCGCGGGGAGGGAGACATGGAGCATCCCGTGGGAGCCGATCTCCATTCCGGCCCTGGACGCTGCGCGGATGCCGGTTTCGTCCAGCAGGGGCTTGCGCGGCCCGAGCGGATCCCAGGCGTTGTCGCCGCCGAGCCGGCCGGGCAGCACGAACACGGTCGCCGTGAAACCCGCCTCTCGGAGCAGCGGGACAGCGTTCTCGGTGAAGTCCGTATAGCCGTCGTCGAAGGTGAGACCGACCAGGCGGGCTCCGCGGCCGGCTGCTCGCTCGCGCAGCAGCTCCGCGACGCCGACGCCGCGCAGGCCCCGGTTCGCGAGCCAGTGCAGTTGCCGGCGCAGCCGGTCCGGGGTGACGGTGATCCGGTAGGGGTCCTCCGTGCAGTCGGACACGGAGTGGTACATCAGCAGCCAGGGTTCAGCGGGCATGACGGAACTTTCGTTTGACGGCGGAGATAAGCAGCGGCGCTTCGGGCGCCCTTACGGCGAAGGCCGCGGTGAGGAAGACGGCCGGAACGATCAGAGCGCCGGTCGCGGCCGCGGCCAGGGCGTTGGGGGCCATCGGGGCGGCGGCCCAGCCGGCGGTGACGGCCGCTCCGGCGGCGACGGCGAGCCGGCCCAGGTCGGCGGCCACCCAGCGGACGTTGATGGCGATGCCCTGCCTGCCCAGTCCTCGCAGCAGGAGCAGAGCGGTGGTGGTGATTCCGGCGGCGTTGGCCGCGGCGATGCCGTGGACCCCCCAGTGCGGGACGGCGGCCTGGGCTCCGGCAATCGTGATCAGCAGGCCGACGCCCATGGCCGCCGCGGGGTCCCAGGTGGGCCGTGCGGCGGAGAAGAAGGCGCGAATCAGCGCGCTCGTCAGGCTGTGGCCGAGCAGGCCGAACGCGTAAACGCGCATGACGGAAGCCGTCGCGGCGGTGTCGTGGGCGTCGAAAGCACCGCGCTGGAAGAGCAGTTGGATCAGCTGGGGGGCGTACGCGATGACATACGCGGCGCCGAGGAGCACCACGAGCCCGGCGAGGGCCAGGTCGCGTTCCACCCGCCGCCGGGCACGGTCGGCCTCACCGTCCGCCATGGCGCGGGCCACCAGCGGAAACGTCACTGTGCACACCATCAGGGAGAGCACCATGGGCACCTGCGCGACCTTCTGGGCGTAGTTCAGATGCGAGATGGCCCCGGCGGGGAGTGAGGAGGCGATGTAGCGCTCGACCAGGACCTGGGCCTGGCGGGTGAGGGCGAACAGCACGACGGGCGCCAGGATGGCCAGTCCCGCGGGCAGGGCCGGGCCTGCACGGAGAAGCCGGTTCTCCGTGCGGGAAAGCGCGGAATGGCGCCTGCGGCCGGGCCGGGAGGGCAAGTGCCGCAAAAAAGCAGGCAGTTGGACGAGCACCATCAGGATGCCGCCCGCGGCGACACCGGCCGCGGCGGCACGAACGCCCCAGAGCGTGTGCAGCGTCAGCATCGTGGTGACGATGCCGAGGTTGTACGCGACATAGATCGCCGCCGGGGGCATGAACATCCGGTGTGCGCGCAGCGCGGCGCTGAAGTACCCGGCGATGCCGAAGGTGAGGACGGTGACGGCGGTGAGCCGGGTGCAGTCCACCGCGAGCCCGGGGTTGGCCAGGCCGGGCGCCAGAAGCTGTACCAGATGCGGCGCGAGGGCGGCGAGCAGGACCGCGGAGCAGGCGAGTGCGAGGAACAGCCGGGGGGCCGTCGAGGCGACGAGGCGGCCGACGGGGTCGGGCCCGGCGTCCAGGCCGGCGGGGGCGGGCGCGGCGCGCCGGGAGAGCGCCAGGCTGAAGGCGGGGATCATGACCAGCGCCATGGCGTCCTCGATCAGCAGGGTCGACGCGATCTCGGGCACGGTCCAGGCGACCAGGAACGCGTCGGTCGCGCCGTTCGCGCCGAAGAGATGGGCGATCAACTGGTCCCGTACGAGCCCGAAGAGGGCCCCGGCCGCGGTGAGTACGGCCGTGATGGCCGCGGCCTTGGCGATGAACCGCTCGTGCTGCCCGCCGGGCGGCGCCGGAGGGCGGGTGGCGGTGGACACACCGGTCCCCGGCGGCCTTCCGGAGGCCGGCGGCGGCACGGTCGCCGCGTCGCTCATCGACGGTCCGCCAGGTCCTCGGCCAGGGCGGCCGGTACGAGCGCCCACCAGGCGACCAGACCGAACATGATGGCGGTGAGCACGGTCTCGGGGCCGCCGATGTCGGCGTAGAGGAAGTCGGCGAACTGGTAGACGAGCATGCCGGCCGCGGCCAGCCCGCAGTCCACCGGTCGGCGGCCGGCCCGCCGCCGCAGCCTGCGCAGGCCGAGGACGAGCAGGGCCGTCCAGCTGCCGAGAACGGCGGTGATCCCGATCAGGCCCTGCTCACTGAGGATCAGCAGATACATGTTGTGCGGGGTGAGCAGCGGTTCGCGCTGGAAGTCCAGGCCGGCTCCGGCGGCGTCGCTGCTGGAGGACAGACCGACGGAGGCGTGTCCGTCGCGGTGGTCGGGGAAGCCCTTGATGCCCACGCCGGTGGCGGGGTTGTCCTGCCAGATGGAACCCGCGGCGGCCCACATGGAGTAGCGGTCGATGACGGACCGGTCGGGCGAGTCGGTGACCTGGGTGATGCTGGTGAGCCGTTCGCCGATGAGGGCGCTGCCCACACCGAGACCGCCGACCAGGACGACGCCGGCGGCCACCAGCACGGCCAGAGTGCCGAGGGCGGTGCGGAGACCGGCCAGGAAGAGCACCACCGTGCAGGCCAGCGCCGTGGCGATCCAGGCCCCGCGGCTGAAGGAGAAGGCCAGCGGCACCAGGAGGAGCCCGGCGCAGGTCAGTGCGGCGGGCCGCACCCAGCGGCGGCTGCCAGCGGGCGGCGCCAGCCCCAGAGCCAGAGCGAGGACGACGCCATGGGCGACGACGGTCGCCATACCCATCACGTCGAGCGCGCCGAAGGTGCCGACGGCGCGGATCTCCCGTCCCGCGTACGAGGCGCCGGTGCCGGTGACGTACTGGTGGACACCGACCGCGCCCTGGAACACGGCGACCGCGATCATCGCGCCCGCCACCCACCGGAAGTCCCGGCGGGATCGCAGCAGCAGGACGGTCGCGGCCGGGACGAGGACGAAGATCTGCAGATACCGCACGAAGCCGGGCAGGCTCGCGCCCGGGTCGCGGGACGCGGCGGTGGCCACGGCGAACGCGATGGCGGGCGCGGCCAGTACGACGACGGCGGGCCAGGTCAGCGGCCGCTGCCGGTCGTACAGCAGGGCGATCGCGCAGACCCCGACCAGCACGGCGGAGGCCACGTCGGCTCCGGTGATGTGCACGGCCGCGGTGATGTCCTCGTTGCCCCCGCCCGGGGCGCACAGCAGCAGCACGGTGGCGACGGCGGGCAGCACCCGCCACCAGCCGGTGAACCGGCCCCGCAGCTGCGCCGGATCGATCGGCAGCGTCGTCATGCTCAGCTCCCCTCGCCCCGGAAGAGGGAACCCGCGGTGCGCAGCAGAATCCGTACGTCCTGCCAGAACGACCACGTCTCGATGTAGTGGTTGTCGAACCGGGCCCGGTCCTCGATGGAGGTGTCGCCCCGCAGGCCGTGCACCTGGGCCAGGCCCGTGATGCCGACGGGCATCCGGTGGCGGGCCGCGTAGCCCGGGTGGGCTTGGCTGAACTTCCGTACGAAATAGGGCCGTTCGGGCCTGGGACCGACCAGGCTCATGTCGCCGCGCAGCACATTCCACAGCTGCGGGAGCTCGTCCAGGGAGGTACGGCGCAGCAGATGGCCGACCCCGCTCATCCGGTCGTCGTGCGCGACGTTCCACAGCGTCGCCGACTCGTGTTCGTCGGCGGGGCGCAGGGTGCGGAACTTCAGGACCACGAAGTGCTCCCCCGCCATACCGATCCGCTCCTGACGGAAGATCACCCCGGGCCCGTCGGCCCACCGCACGGCGAGCGCGCAGCTGAGCAGCACGGGCGCGGTGGCGATCAGCGCGAGACCGGCGACGGCGATGTCGAGAGCGCGTTTGGCCAGAATGCCGGCCCGGTGGCGGGGTGGGTCCTCGAGGCGCCGGCAGGCGAACCCCCAGATGTGCTCGGGTCCGCCGGGCCGGGGGACGGGCCCGGCCGCGGGCTCGCCGTGCACCAGCCACACCGTGCAGCCCAGTCCCGAGAACAGCCGCATGAGCGCGGCGTCCTGGGGCTCGTCCCAGCGGCCGCAGGTGAAGACGGCGTCCCGTACGGAGTTCTGGATGACGGCACGGGTGATGTCCTCGTGGGAGACCAGCACCGGAAGGGGGAGTTTCGGGGCGGCGGACGGCTGGGCGCCGGGACCGGAGTCGCTGTCGGGTGCGGCGGCGACCAGGCCGACCGGGCTCATGCCGTACTCGGGGTGGTCGTGGAGCGTGGAAGCGATACGGCGCCCGGCCGGCTCACCGCCCACCACCAGGACGGCGTGCGGGCGCCGCCGCCGGTTCTTGCGCCGCAGCTGGTGGATCAGGCCCCGTGCCCCGCAGGCCAGCACGATCTGCGCGGCCACGACGGCCAGGAACAGGTCCCAGCCGGGCGCTGCCGCCGGCCGGAAGCCCGCCAGCACGGCGGCCGTCACGCACCAGGCGATGGCGGAGCCGCGTGCCAGGAGGGGCAGTTCGTCGAGCGCGGTCGTCGTCAGTCCGGGGCGGTAGAGGCCGCTGCGCGCGTTGAGCAGCAGCAGGACGACGAGGGCGGGCCCGAGCGCGGCCAGAATGCGCTGCACGCCGCCGAGCGGCACCGCGCCGGCCACCGTGGCGAGGCTGTCGGCGGCTGCCAGCAGCGCGACGACACGTCCGGTGTGCGGGGTCCGCTGCCCCCCGGCCGGTGCGGGCCGGCGGGGGCGGATCGGTGCGAAGACAGGCGCGGCCGGGCGGGACGTCTCACCCAGCAGAGACACGACCCGCCCGGGACTGGGCACCCCTGCGTTCTCCCTGGTCATCGCCTGATCTGCTCCCTGCTTTCGGTATGCGGGCCCGTTCGGCCGGGGGATCCGCGGCGCGCTGCGGGTGCCGCGGGGCGGGTGAGACCGTCCGGCGGCCCGTGATCGGCGGGGCCGGGGCCGAGCAGTTCGTGGTAGAGCCGCAGCACGGCAGCGGCTGTGCGCCGCACGTCGTACGTGTTCCGTACGTGCTCCTGCGCCTGCTGCCCGAAGGTGTCGCGCAGCCCGTGGTCGAGCAGCAGTGCGATCAGGGCCCGGGCGAGCGCGTGGGGTTGTTCCGGCGGCACCAGGGCGCCGGGAGCGTGTGCGGGAGCCAGGCTCTCGCGTGCGCCGGTCACCTCGGAGAGGACCACGGGACGGCCGCAGGCCATCGCCTCCAGCGGGGCCAGTGCCATGCCCTCCCAGCGGGAGGGCAGGGCGACCAGGTCCGCTGCCGCGTACCAGGGGGCCGGGTCGGCGCACTCACCGGCGAACAGGACCTGCGGGGGCGCGCCGCTGCGCAGGGCATCGCGGTCGGGTCCGTCGCCGACGAGGACGAGCCGGGCACCGGGCACGGCGGCGGCCACTTCGGGCCAGGCCCGCAACAGTACGTCCTGGCCCTTCTGCCGGCACAGTCTGCCCACGCAGACCACCAGTTGGGCTTCCGGGGGCAGGCCGCGCAACGCGCCGAGTCCGGCTCGGGCGCTTCTTCGCGCGGCCGCGTCCGCCGGGCGGAAGCGGTCGGTGTCGACGCCGTTGCGGATCACGGCCCAGCGGGCGAGTACGCCGGCCTGCCGGCCGCGCAGCCGTTCGTCCTCGCTGACGCACAGCACGCGGGCCGCCCAGCGGGCGGCGAACCGCTCCCAGCGGAGGGCCAGTTCGGCGGTGCTCCCGCCGACGGCCTCGAAGGACCAGGCGTGCGGCTGGAAGACGGTGGGGATACGGCCGCGTACGGCGAGCCGGCCGGCGAGCCCCGCCTTGGCGCTGTGCGCGTGGACCAGGTCCGGAGCGGTCCGACGGACCAGACGAGCGAGCCGGAGGGCCTCGCGCGGAAGATGGCGGCCGGGTTCCCGGCGGGCGGGCCAGGGCAGTACGTCGGCTCCGGCCGCCGCCGCGGCCGTACCCAGCATTCCGCCCGGCGGGCAGGCGACGACGGCGTGCAACCCGGCCCGGGTCTGGCTGCGCACCAGATCGGTGACGACCCGGGCGACGCCGCCGTCGACGGGCTGGGAGATGTGCAGCACCGTCAACCGGCGGCCTTCACGCTTGTGTTGCGGCACGCGTTGCTCCCCGTACACGGACCGGATGGAACCCATGCCCCGGCGGCGTACGGCCGCCGGGGGTCCTCTCTTCGAGGCAGTGTCAGCGCCTGGTGTCGGCCTGCAGGAACAGGGCGCCGAGGTGGAAGTTCTCCGCCTCGGTACCGAAACCGACCGTCAGGTGGTCGGCGCCCTCGGAGAGCGCCGGCCCCAGGTCGTGGATGTCGGAGTCGTAGCCCAGCGTGTTGGCGTAGGAGGGCTGGCGGCCGCGCGTGAGCCGTCCGCGGTCGGCGATCGTCGAGTTAAAGGCGTCGTCGACCGGGTTGGCGGCGTCGCGCAGCATGACCGGCTCTCCGTCGTCGGCCTGAACACCGAGGGAGTTGCCGTCGGCGCCGCGGTCCCCGTCGTACGCGACGACGCCGAGACTGCCCCTGCCCTGCTCGGGAATCCGCAGGCCGTCGAGGTCGACGGCGTATTCGCTCCGGTCGGGCGACAGGCTCTCGAAGCCGTCCCAGATCGCGAGGTCGCGCAGCGGGGCGCTCTTGTCGGCGTAGGCGACGACCAGCGTCCAGCCGCCCCAGGCGCCTGCGGCGGAGTGTCCCATGGCGACATTGACCTGGGCGACGGTGTAGGCGCCCGGGGTGGCGTTCTTCACGATGCGGGTGACATCGGCCGACGCGGAGAAGGCGTCGTCGACCCCGTCCTGCGTGCGGTGCCCGATGGTGGAGTCGGCGAGGATCTCCTTGTACTGGCCGCCCGGCTCGGCGAAGAGGACGCGGCCGTTGTCCTCGGGCGGCTTCTGCTCGCCGACCCGGAGGTTTCCGCCCCAGTACAGGCGGGCGTAAGACACCGTGGCGCCTTTGGGGAGCCGCAGTTCGGCCCTGCTGGAGTTGTAGGTGTTGCGGTCCCGGTCGACGTCGATGTACGTCATGCGGTAGTCGCCGTTGACACCGCCGTTCCCCTGCTGCGCTTTCGCGCAGGAAACGGCCTCCCGGGTGGCCGGGGACTGACAGGTTGCCGAGGAATTGGCGGCCCGGGCGATTCCACCGTGCTGTACAGCCCGGTAGCGCTCAGCAAACGGAATCCGCGGCTCTTCCTTTTCCGCCGGGGCGGCCACCGACTGCGGCAACACCATCGCCGCGGTCACGGACGACACCACACAGAGCACGGCACGCCCCGTACGACCCAGGGAAACCCGCATGACTAGTCCTCCGATTTCCGCAAGATAATCCGACCCCGACCATGGCAGATCGAAATATCCAAATCACGCTGGACGCGCCCGAATAGGCCGAGTGTGTGATCACCCATTCCACACACCATCATGGCGCGCCGAAAATCCGATGTACGCAGCGTCAATCGCTGGGCTCGTTACATTCTCAGCTCGAGCGATGACCACATTTGATAACCCGTACGGGTCATCGCGGCATGCCGATCCGTCCATACGAGTCCGCGAGGGCGCCCCGATGGCTTCGCCGATCGCTGTTTACGACTACGACCGCTACAGCCAGTTGGCCGGGCCGCTCACCGAGCCCGACGCGGGCCGTCCCTATTCGGTCCGCTATCGCAGCCTGCTGGCCCAGGAGCCACACCGGATCCGAGCGGGTCTACTGCTCTGCGCCGCGCCGGTGTTCTCCGCGATCCTCCTGGTCTGGCTGCTCCAGCCGGATCACTGGGTGCATCGGCAGTATGTGTCCCGCTGGGAGAACGCGGCGGATACGGCCATGCTCGTCGCGATCGGTCTGATCGAGGTGTTCCGGCTGTTCACGGTCGTCTCCAACGCGCATGCGACGCTGGTCGCGCGTGATCCGGTCCCGGTGGTGCCCGAGAACGGCACCAAGGTCGCCTTCCTCACCTCCTTCGTCCCCGG
>NZ_JBEXKU010000142.1:0-11368 GCF_040609575.1 Streptomyces sp. NPDC004647
TACCTCACCCCGCTCGAGACCCGAGCCCTGCTGCAGCAAGACCTCACCCCCGCAGCGTAACCATCCGCTGTCCAAATTCACGGGGGAACTTCAACCAGCAGATTGCATATCTGGCCCGCCGATCGAAGGAACTGGACCAGGAAACCCGCGTTACGGTGTACGTCTTCGCAGACAAGGTGGAGTGCGTCATCTACGACAAGGACGTGCTGCGGATGCCGTCGCTGAAACAGCTGTACCGGGTTGGTGGAATGACGGCTCTGCTGGCGGCCACGCTGAAGTCGCAGCGGGAGCTGGCGCAGACAGCTCAACTTTACGGCGACCACAGCTTCCTGACGTTCGTACTGACTGACGGACAGGAGAACGCAAGTCATCGCTGCCTGGATGCCCCTGCCAGGGATCCGCGGGAACTGGTGCAGGCCGTGGCCAAGATGATCGAGACGCAGGAGGACAACTGGACGCTAGCCGTCCTTGTGCCGGACCAGATGGGCAAGCGCGAGGCCATGCAGTGCGGTTTCCCGAAGGACAACATCGCCATCTGGGACGCCACGAGCACACAGGGTCTGGAGGAGGCCGGGCAGGTCATCCAGCAGGCAACCGAGAACTTTCTGGTCGGCCGCGCCCAGGGCATCCGGGGATCGCGGGCGGTGTTCTCTACGGGTGCCGAGGCTGTCAACAGGGGCACCATAGAGGCAGCCGGTCTCACCCCGGTGAATCCGTCCGAGTACCAGCTGATTCCGGTGGCCCGCGAAGCGGTAATCCGGGACTGGGTCATCGAATGCGGGCACACTTTCCGTACCGGTTGTGCCTTCTATCAGCTGAGTAAGTCGGAGAAGATCCAGGCGCAGAAGCAGATTGCGGTGCTGGAGAAGAAGACGGACCGGGTGTACACGGGGCCGGAGGCCCGAGCCCTGCTCGGCCTGCCGGACATGGAAGTTCGCGTCAAGCCAGACCACAACGACGACTTCACGATCTTTGTGCAGAGCACCAGCGTAAACCGGAAGCTGGTACCGCACACGCGGCTACTGCTTATGATCTGACGCCTGAAAAGCCCCGCCGGTCCGACCGGCGGGGCTCCCAACGCAGGCCGGCGAACCCGCCCAGGCCGAAGCCGTCACTCGGCGGATCGCGGCAACCTCGCCGCCAGAAAGGCCAGTGGGCCGGGTGGCGTCGGTGGCGCAGGCCGTCTTTCGCGGGCTTGGGTCCAGGCGTGAGAGGGCGTTCTGCGAGGTTTTCGCGAGGTCTAGAGAGGGTCATTGGCGGCTGACCGTACGGGTCACGCCCGCGACGATCGTCGTCGCCAGGGTCCAGCCGGTGATGATCAGGGCGTACGACAGCCACTGGTGCCAGCCGTCAGGGGCGAACGCTGGCTCCTGGCCGAAGTTGACGACCGGTAGGAGCAGGTCGAGGGTGTAGAAAACGGAGTTGAAGTCAGGGGCCTCGCCTGTCTTGATGGGGCGTGGGTGGTCCAGGTCATACGCGATCGATCCGATCGTCATGAGGGACAGCAGCCAGACGGCTGCGCGCAACGGGCGGAAGCCGTAGCCGACGGTGGCGTCCTGGACATACCCCCACAGCCGCCCGTACCAGGTGAGCGTCGTGCGTCGGCGGCGCTGCTTGGCGAGTTGGACGAGCCGGGCCGCGTCGTCGTCACCGACATGGCGGTAGGCCGCCGTCAGCTGCTCGTAGCCGTGCGGCTCATACCGCTCGCCGTCCCGCTCCAGCATCGGAAGGCGGCGTTCGGCGGGCTCGTGCGGGGTGAGTACGGTGTACGTGAGATTGCTGAGATACACCTGGTCCGGCAGCACCTCCGGTTCAAGGGTCAGGATCTCTATTTGAGAACGCCGCAGATTCAGGGCGCCCTCGATGCGATCGCCCCTGCGCAGCCAGAGTTCACCGATGACACAACTGCTTGCCCGCAGCGCCGTGTCGCCCGGCTGCGACAGGTGGGCGTGGAGCAGGTCGAGACGGCCCGATATGCGCGAGCCTCGGAGCTCGACCCGGCCCTGGGCACGTACGCACCGCGCCCGCACATGGGCTCCCACGTTGAGGTTCTGCGCGTCCAGCGCGGTGCCATCGGGCTTGTTGAACACGGCGTCCTGAACGTTGATCCGCCCGGCGACGGAGGCGCCAGTAAGCCGTACCTGTCCGTGCGCGCGCATTTCTGGCGCCCACAAGTCGTCCCCGATCGCGGCCTGGTTGAGCTGCAGCACCGGCTCGGAGTCGTCCGGCGCCGTGAACTCCGCGCGCTCCATGAACAGCGCCCCGGAGATCTGCGTTCCGCCAAGCCGCACCGGCCCCCGCATACGGCAGTCCGTCATCCGCAACACCCCCTCGACCCGCAAGGTCGCCGAGGTCAGGCCCAGCAGAACGGAATTGCTCAGATTGAGTTGGCGCAGCTGGGCACCGTACAGGTCGGGAACACCGTCGAATTGGCAGTGACTCAGCCGGATGGCGGCGTCGATCGTGGCGTACTTCAGGTCCAATACGCCGGTGATCCGCGCCCCCGTGATCTTGAGCGCGCGATCTCCCCCTCCTCCTGCGGAGCCTTGATCAGCAGCGCCCGCAGCACACTCGCCCGTACGGTCCGCTGGGCGCCCCAGGTGTTGCCGAGCGCCGGATCCTCGTTCGCGGCGGCGCGGAAGTCCACGGACTCGCCTCGCGGAAAGGCCCGCCATATACGTACCTCGGCCGGCGTCAGATCGTTGGTCTCGCTCACGCCGGGACTCTGACGTGCTGCGTTCGGGCTGTCAACTGCCGTACGGAGCACTCCATGTTGTCCGACGTCCTCCCGCTCCCGCCCCCGCCCGGCCCTCGCCGCGCCCGGCCCCTACCTCATCGACTGCGAGCCATTGACTCCTAGGTTTGCGGGCTGCGAGGCGGGGCGAGGAGTCGGCGGAAGGGCAAAGAGGCCGGGCTCGGATTCTGCGAGGATGCCGCGGCTGACCAGGCGTTTCAGCTTGCCGGGATGCCTTCGACGTGACGGGGCTCCGTCCCGGTGGCCAGCGCCTGGCAGACCTCCTTCGCGCGGAGTTTGCCGTCGGCCTTTCGAAGGCGTCCAGGATTTCGTGGTAACCGGGCGGGAGTGGCTCGGGTGGCGGGAAACCGTCTCGGCGGCCAGTTCCAGGATGGTTTCGCGGGTGATCTCCAGACGTTTCAAGGTGTGTTCGTAGCGCCGACTTGCTCGGTGAGCAGGGCGATCTGCTCACGCAGCCGTTCGGCGGTCTCGCGGACGAGCTGCTGCCGAGTGTCAATCTTTCCAGGAGTTCCCTCATCGACGCTCCCGTCGGTCGGGGATGACGGACGCCAGGCGGGCAGGTCGCGCCGGGTCAGGGTGGAGGTGTGGGTGAGGCGGCGGAGCATGACATCGGCCATGGACCAGTGAATCCACGTCGCCGAACTCGGCGGCTTTGTCTCGTAGTCGCGCACGAGCCGTCTGTGGAGCATCAAGGTGCCCAGAGTCTGCTCGACCACCCATCGCTTGGGTTCCGGCGCGAACCCTCTCGCGCCCACCTGGCGTTGGACGATCTCGACGTCTATGCCGAGCCGGGCGCCGTGTTCGACGACGGCGTTCTTGAACCCCGCATCCACCCACGCCTTGGTCACGGTAGGCGCGGAGGCGGCGACCCTGTCCAACAGCAGGATGCCGATGGCGTTGTCGTGGTCACTGGCGGCGACCACGACGACGGCGATGAGCAGGCCGAGGACGTCGGTGGCGATGCCTCTTTTTTGGCCCGGGCTCCTCTTTCCCGCATCCAGCCCGGTCGTGTCCTTCGGCGCGTTCATTGAAGCTCGCACGGTCTGGGAGTCCAGGACGACGCCGGTGGGGTCCTCGCGCCGCTTCCTGCTCTCGCGCCGCTTCCTGCTCTCGCGCACCTGCCAGCGCAGCAGGTCGTGGATGGTCTCGGCGGTGTCGTCGTCCCGCCACTTTCCGAAGTAGTAGTACACCGCGCTCTTCGGCGGCAGGTTCGTGCGGCAGGTAGCGCCACTGGCAGCCGGTGCGGGCCTGGTACAGGATCGCGTTGACGATCTCCCGCATCTCTTACTGTCCCGTGTGCCCGCTGACCGAGGGATGGCGGGCCTTCCATGCGGTGATGACCGGCCGGATCAGCTCCCAGGCTTCATCCGACAGGTCGCTCGGGTACGGGGGCCGCTCACCCACGTCCACCAGCACACCGCAGCGGCGGCGAACCGCAAGGCTGGGAACCGGACAACCTACCTTCAAGCACTACGAGAACCGCGCAAGACTCGCAGAACGCCCTCTGAGAGCAGGTCTGGTGTAACCAGGGTGGTTGGGGTTAATGGCGGGCTGCGGAGAGTCGGCCGTCGAAGGTGACGTCGAAGGCGTTCAGGGCGGTCTTCCAGCGCATGGTCCAGCGGGCCTGGCCTTTGCCGGTCGGGTCGAGCGACATGATCGCGGTGTAGACGCACTTCAACGCCGCCTGCTCGTTGGGGAAGTGCCCGCGGGCCTTGACCGCACGGCGGATCCGCGCGTTCACCGACTCGATCGCGTTCGTCGTGCAGACGATGCGGCGGATCTCCGTAGCGAAGCGCAAGAACGGTGTGAACTCCTCCCAACGCGTTCTCTCACAGCTTCACGATCGCCGGATACTTCCTGCCCCACGCCTCAGTGAACTCGGCGAACCGCTGGAGTGCGGCCTCCTCGGTCGGCGCGGTGTGGACGGGCTTGAGGACCCGCGCGATCTTGTCCCAGTCCTGGCGAGCGGCATGGCGGAAGGAGTTCCGCAGCAGGTGTACCACGCAGGTCTGCACCATCGTGCGGGGCCAGATGGTCTCGACCGCGTCGGGCAGACCCTCCAGGCCGTCGCAGACGAGCATGAGGACGTCGTTCACGCCGCGGTTCTTGATCTCGGGGAGGATGTGCAACCAGTGCCTGGCTCCCTCGCCGCCGTCGCCGGCCCACAGCCCGAGGACCTCGCGCCGGCCCTCGGTCGTGACCACCAGGGCCACGTAGATGGGTCGGTCGGCCACGGCGCCGACGCGAATCTTCACGTGGACGGAGTCGATGAAGACCACGGGATAGACGGCTTGAGTTCTATCGGTGGTCGCGAACGTTCCCGGAGGAGAGCGTTCGGATGCCGAAGTACGCCCCCAACAAGATGCCGAGCTCGGTGAAGAAGAGGTACTTCGAGCTGCTGAGGGACGGCTATAAGGGGGCCGCGGCCGCCCGCGTCGTCGGGGTGTCCACCAGTTGCGGCTCAAGTGGTTCCTGGAAGCTGGCGGTGTGATCGTTCCAGACCCGGGCCGATATCCCCGCGCTTCCTCACCCAGGAAGACCGCATCACCATCGCCGACGGCCTGCAGACGAAGCAGCACGTGAAGGGCATAGCGGCCTCCATCGGCAAGAGCTTCCAGACCGTCTACCGGGAGATCAGGCGAGGCAGCGGGCCCAGCGGCGGCTACCCGCCCTGGTGGGGCCCACAACCAGGCCCTCCTGCGCAGACAGCGCCCCAAGGAGGAGAAGATTCGCGGCAGTGAGCCCCTGCGCACCCTCGTCCGGGAGAAGCTCGCCGAGAAATGGTCACCCCAGCAGATCTCACGCCTCCTCGCCCGCACCCATGCCGCCGATCCGGCGATGCGGGCCTGCCCGGAGACGATCTACCGGGCCCTGTTCGCCGGTCTGCCGGCAGCCGGCCCGGCAAGCTCCGCACGGGTCGCACCCGCCGGAAGAAGCAGCGGCGGGGTGTCCCGACGCCCAACAAGATCAAGAACATGACGCTGATCCATCAGAGACCGCTCGAGGTCAACGACCGTATGATTCCCGGGCATTGGGAAGGTGATCTCATCATCGGGCGGGGCCAAGGATCGGCGATCGGCACTCTGGTCGAGCGCATGACCCGCTACGTCGAGCTGATCCACCTGCCCGACGGGTGGAAAGCCCCGCAGGTCCGCAATGCGATCGTCACGCAGACCGCCCACATCCCGCCCCAGATGCGGAAGACCCTCACGTGGGACCAAGGACGCGAGCTGACGCTGCACGAGGAGATCGAGGCCTTCACGGGCTTCCGGATCTACTTCTGCGACCCGCACTCACCCTGGCAGCGCGAGATGAACGAGAACATGAACGGCCTGCTGCGGCAGTACTTCCCCAAGGGCAGCGACCTGTCCGTCCACACCGCCCGCGACCTTCGAGAAGTCGCCCGGCAGCTGAACCAGCGGCCCCGCCTCATCCTCGGCGACAAGACACCAGCCGAGGCCATGAAAGAATGGCTCACACAGCCAGTGACCAGCTGATTCGCAACCACTGCTAGAAACCGCCCGGCGTCCAGGGGCCGGTTCTGCCATTCGGCCGTGCCCTCGAGGACCTCGTCGGTGATGGTGGAGATGGTCTGGCGGGACACCTCGGCGCCACAGACCTCGGCCAACAGACCTCGGCCAGGTGGGCCTGGACCTCACCGGTCGTCAGGCCCTTCGCGGCAAGCGAGATGACCATCTCATCGACGCCGGACAGACGCTTCTGTCGCTTCTTGACGAGCTTCGGCTCGAAGGTGCCCTCGCGGTCACGGGGCACGGCTATCTCCACCGTCCGACATCGGTGAGGACAAACTTGCCGCGTTTGCCGTTGCGGGAGTTGCCGCCGTTCTTCCCCCGCCGGGTCGTGTTTGTCATAGCCGAGGTGGTCGGTGACCTCGCCTTCGAGGGCGGACCCCAGCAATCGCTTGACCATTTGCTGGAGCAACCCGCCCTCGCCCCTCAGCTGCAGGCCCTCGGCCTGGACCCGACTCGGCGGGCTCGGCCTCGGTCACATTCTCGCCGTTCACCGATGCATCTTCCTTGACCGGGAGCCACACCGAACGATTTACAGTCCCGGTGCCGTTCATTGGACAGACCCACGAAGGAATGCACGGGTCAGGTCGATCACGTCTGTGCAGTTCGATCTTGCATCTGCAAATCCGACGGCGCGGGTGCTCACGGGCGGCATCGGCTCTGCCGCGGTGCGATTCGACAGCCGGATAGTGAACGTCCCGGGTGAGAGGTGCCTTCCGGAGCGTCTTCGGGATCGTGGGTGCTGTCTTGTGGGGGTGCGCGTCGATGCCGGATGTCAGGCGGATGGTTCAGCGGTGGTCGCTGTCGGCTTGGCGGAGTCGGTCGGCGTTGTGGGTGATGGTGTCGATGCGGGCTGCGAGGTTGGGGTGGTTGGCCTTGAGATGTGTGTGGGTGTCGGCGAGTGGGTCGATGAGATTGGCGGCGTCGTTGTCGGCGAGGGCTTCGGCGAGACGGGCAAGGGGGGTGTGGGCCTGGCCGGGGAGGTCAGTGAGGGCGGTGATCTGGCCGGCGAGTTGGCGTAGTTCGGCGGCGTTGGTCCGGGCCCAGGCGGTGATGGTGCGATCGGCGGCGCGGCGGCTGCGGATGGCTTGTACGCGTTGTTCGCCGGTGGTGCCGGGGGCTCCGGGGCGTACACGCAGGTAGCGCCGCTCTGCGGCTTGGCGGCTGGAGACGCCCAGGGGGTGTGCGAGGTCCGCCCAACTGGAGCCTGCTGCCCGGGCTGCCTCGATCAGTCCGGGTTCCCATCCTGCGAGCTGGTCGCGCAGTTCACGCAGTAGGAGGAGTGCGGCCAGGGCCTGGTCCGCACTGGCTTGCCCGTCCTCCGGGTGCGTTCCGGTCTGGGCGGTGCGGACGGCCTCGTCGATCGTGTTCAGCGCTGCCGCAGCGGCGAAGAACGAGGTGGGGTCACGGGGCTCGGAGGAAGCGTTCATGGAGATCCTCTCAAGAATGTCACCCTTTGGACGACACACCGCTTGTCATCGTTTGGATGACATGATACAACAGTGTCAGACGAAGCGCATTGGCAGTTCCTGCCAGACCTGTGGAGGTGTTTTCGCGATGTTGATGCGCACTGACCCGTTCCGCGAACTCGACCGGCTCGCTCAGCAGCTGACCGGTGTGACCGGCACCTGGTCCAGGCCCTCGGCGATGCCGATGGACGCCTACCGGGAGGGTGAGGAGTACGTGATCGCCCTCGACCTGCCCGGCGTCGCCAAGGACGCGATCGACATCGATGTCGAGCGGAACATGCTCACCGTCAAGGCCGAACGCCGCCCGGTCGTGAAGGCGGACGACGTGCAGATGGAGCTCTCCGAGCGCCCCCTGGGCGTCTTCTCCCGCCAGCTGGTGCTGGCCGACACCCTGGACACCGAGCGCATCACGGCCGACTACGAGGCAGGGGTGCTGACCCTGCGCATCCCGATCGCCGAGCGCGCCAAGCCCCGCAAGATCGCGATCGGCGGGGAGTCCGAGCACAAGCAGATCAGCGGCTGAGGAACTGGTTTCTCGACCGCGCCGACGGCGGAGGACGGGCATCGATCTCCCCCTCTACCCCCGTCCTTCGCACCACGATGCAGAAGGGGCAGTGGTGGCCATGCGATGGGAAGCATTCCTCGATCACGTGCAGGAACGCGGCGAGTACGCCACACCCCAGGAAGCCGAGCGGGCTGCGCGTACGGTTCTGGCGCTGCTGGGCGCGCATCTGGTGGGTGAGGTCCGGGCCGAGCTGGCCGCCCGGCTCCCGGAGACCTTCGCCGTGATTCTGCTCAATCCGCTGCAGGCCACCGAGCCGCTCCCGCCGGAGCGGTTCCTGCGGGCGACTGCGGCGTGGATCGATGGAGCCACCGAACAGACCGCGGCCTGGGACGTCAGCGCCGTGCTGAGCGTGACCGCCGATGCGGCAGGCGAGGAACTCACCCGCCGCATCCTGCTCCAGCTCCCCCCGGGCTACGACCTCCTCTTCGGCCGCCCCCAGCACACCTGAGCCCAGAAAAGCGTGACCCGCTCACAAAATCAGCAGGGCCGGCCAACGCTCACCCGGTCGGCCCTCCCCGCCGGCGAAAACGCCCTTGGACGAGAAAGGCAACCACTCTCCGATACTTCCGCTGCGTGAACCGGCCGCCGCCTGGCCCGTCATGAGGTTTCACCAAATAGAGGAGAAAATCCAGTACGAAGGCGCGTATCCCACCCGGGAGCGGGCCGAGGACGTCACGCGTGCCGTGCTGGCGGCCCTGGGCCGTCAGCTCACCGGCGACGAACGCGTCGACCTCGCCGCCTGCCTCCCTGTCGAGGCCGCCCTCGTCTTCACCAGCCAGATCCCCGGCCGTCAACCGCTCACCGGCTGGGGTTTCGTCAAGGACCTGGCCACCCGCACAGGCGGCACCCCTGCTACCGCCCGCTGGGACACCGGAGCCGTCCTCACAGTCGTCGGCCACCTGGCCGGCCCCGCCCTCCTGGACCGCATCCTCGCCCAGCTCCCGTCCGGATACGCGCTGCTGTTCGGTCGCGCGGAGCTCACCCAGGCGGGACTGTAAATCGTTCGGCCCTGTCTCACTTTCGGTGGTGACGGAGCGTGCTGCTATCCGAGGAGGATGCGGTGACGTAGGAGGGGGAAGCCTGCCCTGCCGTACATCTGCCGCGCGATCAGCTTGGTCTTGGTGTTGACGCCCTCGGTGGGGCCGTTTCTGTACGGGAGAGTGAGCCCGGCCAGGACGGCCTCGCGGTCTTGGTCGAGGCCGTTGAGGAAGGGGACGAGCTCGGGCAGCTGGGCACTGCGCACGTCCGCCATCCAGGAACCGAGGTCGCTGCCTCGCCGCTCGGCCATGAGCTGGGCAAAGGCGCGTACGAGCCGGGCCAGGGCCATCATCTCGGGGCAGGCGGCGAGGAGTTCGTCCAGATGCGCACGGTGCTTGTCGGGCAGGTTCTCGGGGCGGGTCATGATCCAGGAGGTGAGGCGGCGAGGAGAGGGCATGATCCGGTCGCCCTCCAGACGGCCCTGGTTGAGGTACTTGTGGAGAAGGTTGAGGCTGCCGGAGTATCCGAGGGCGCGAATCTCCTCGAACAGGTGCTTGACCGGCACGCCGGGCTCCTCGGTGCGGCGCCGGCGCAGGTGGTCGCGGTAGGGGTCGACCAGGCAAACGCGGTACTGGGGCGGGCGGCGTAGCCGGTCGGGTTCGGGTGCCCGGGCGTACCGCTTGACGGTGTTTAGGGCCAGGTTGAGCCGACGGGCGCAGTCCAACAGGCCCACGCCGTTGTCGATCAGGTCGTGGATGGCGTGCCAGCGTTCCAGAGTGGTGCGTTCGCGGGTGAGTTCCTGCCGTTTCGGCCCGGCCTTCGCCCAGCAGGTGCTGTGGGCTGCCACGGCTTTCTCGGCTGCCCGGGCGAGGCCGTGCCACAGGTGCCATCGGTCGCTGACCTGCACTGCATCTGGTGCCCCCCGACGGATCGCTCCCGCATAGGAAGCGGAGCCGTCGCGGCACACAATCTCGACACCAGGATGGTCATGCAGCCATGCTTCAAGCGTCTCGGCCTTGCGGTCGGGCAGCACGTCGATGCGGTCGTGGGTCTCAGCATCGATCACCACGGTGGCATAGCGGTGGCGCCGTCGCAGGGCGAAGTCGTCGACACCGATCACACGGGGCACCCGCGGCCTGGGCAGCGGGATGCGCAGCAGGGCGCGCAGGGCGGTATGACGTGACACGCACACGGCCCACGTCGACAACAGACGCGATCCCGCTCGGCCCGCTAACTCCTTCACCACGGCCTTGACCTGGCTGGTCAGGCGAGCAGTGCGTCGCTGGTACCGCTCAAGCACCCCGGGCACCTGCTCCCGAAACGTGTGACAGCAGCCGCGCGTGGGACAGACCAGGCGCCGCACCTTCACGCGGACCACCACCCGGCGGCCGTCCACCGGCGTATCGGCCACGGTCCGTAGGTGATATCCGTGCACACGCACGGACGGCGCCTCACAGACCGGGCAGTCAGCCGTCCCTTGCGGCGTCCACGCCAGCACCAGGATCCGCTCACCCTCGTCGACGACGTCCTCGATGACCAGCGGGGACAACCCTGAAAACACCACGTCTACAAGTTCGTTGACATCCCTCACGTGGTGTCAACGACGACACCAGCACGCGCCGTCACCACCGAAAGTGAGACACGGCCCTTCGTTTTGACAGACCCCGACGGACAGGCCCGACCCCTCGCCCTCGTGGTCACTGCTGGGCAGGCCGACGATGCACCGGCCTTCGAGGCGCTCATGGCTGCCATTCGAGTGCCACGCTTCAGCGGTGGAAGGCCCCGAACCCGGCCGAAACAGTGATCGCGGATCGGGCGTACTCCTCCCGGGTCATCCGCTCCCACTTCCGCCGCCGGCGCATCCGTGCCGTCATCCCGCAGCCTGCCGATCAGATCGGCCACCGCCTGCGGCGCGGCCGTCGCGGAGGCAGACCGCCCGGCTTCGACATGAAACATAGAAGCAACGCAACACCGTCGAAAGGAGCAAGCCGTAATGCCCACATAGATGTGCCCGAGGAGGGGAACAGCCCTGTCATAGGGGTTGATGGCCTGCTCAACACTGCTGCCTTTG
>NZ_JBEXKU010000143.1:0-10966 GCF_040609575.1 Streptomyces sp. NPDC004647
GGGTTTTTTATATGCTACCTTGCGTTTTTTCTCGGCGCACCCCAACCCCCACCCCCCCCCCAACAACAACACATAAACCCCCCCCGCGGGGGCGGGCGTCCCCACCCCCCCCCCCCCCGCGTCCCTGTAAACGGCTCAGCGTATCCACACCCCTCGGAGGCCCTGCGGTGAACGAACTGCCGCAACAGCTGGCCAATGGACTCATCCTCGGCGCGATGTACGGTCTCATCGCGATCGGCTACACGATGGTCTACGGCATTGTCCAGCTCATCAACTTCGCCCACGGCGAGATATTCATGATCGGCGGCTTCGGCGCGCTGACCACCTACCTGGCACTCCCCAGCGACACCGCCCTGCTGCTCGCGCTGCCGCTGATGATCATCGGTGGTGTGGTCTGCTCCGTACTCGTCGGCGTCGCCGCCGAGCGATTCGCCTACCGGCCGCTGCGGGGCGCTCCCCGACTGGCCCCCCTGATCACCGCGATCGGCCTGTCCATCGCGCTTCAGCAGGCCATCTGGAAGTGGTACCCGAACGCCAAGAAGGCGCGGGTCTTCCCGCAGTTCTCGGGTGACCCCATCAACATCCTCGGCGCCGACGTCCAGCGCAGCGAGCTCTTCGTGGTCATCGCCGCACCGATCTGCATGCTCCTCCTCGGCCTGTTCGTCGCCAAGACGCGCACCGGCCGCGGAATGCAGGCCACCGCCCAGGACCCCGACACCGCCAAGCTCATGGGCATCAACACCGACCGCATCATCGTGATGGCCTTCGCCATCGGCGCCGCCTTCGCGGCCATCGCCGCGGTCGCCTACGGACTGCGCACCGGCCAGGTCGACTTCCGCATGGGCTTCATCATGGGCCTCAAGGCCTTCACCGCGGCCGTCCTCGGCGGCATCGGCAACATCTACGGAGCCATGCTCGGCGGCCTCGTCCTCGGCGTCGCCGAATCCCTCGCCACCGCCTACATCGAGCACATCCCCGGGATGGAACAGTTCGGCGGCGGCGGCTGGAAGAACGTCTGGGCCTTCGTCCTCCTCATCCTCGTACTGCTGCTACGGCCACAAGGCCTGCTCGGCGAACGCGTCGCGGATCGGGCGTGATACGCATGACCACCACCCACGAGACCACCCCGGTCATCCCGCTGCCCGCGGCCGCAGCCCGCCTCACCACCGCGGCCGGCGCCCTCACCACCCTCGCGAGCACCTTCCTCGCCTGGACCTGGACCGCCCAGTTCCCCGGTGACCTCACCGTCACCGGATACCCCGGCGGCCTCCAAGTCCTGACCCTCGTCGGCGCCGCGCTCACCCTGCTGTTCGTGATCGCCGGCTACGGCATCAAGGGACTGCGCTGGCTCACCCCGGCCGGCACCGGCGCACCCGTCATCTGGCTCGCCCTCGGCACCTTCGGCACCACCTGGTACACCCTGACAGCGATCTCCATCCAACTCGGTGGCCTCGCCCACCTCGAACCAGGCGGCGTCATCGCGGGCATCGCCGCCCTCGTCACCGTCCTCGCAGCCCTCGGCCTCCCCGCCGACCGGCCCGCGGAAGACGACAAACCCGGCGCGTGGAAGCGATTCACCGGCAGCCTCGCCGCCATCAGCCCCCGGCGCGCCAAGGAACTCCCCTCCTGGGCCGAGATCCTCATCATCGCCGTGGCGTTCGGCATCGGGCTGTACGTCTTCACGTACGGCATCGACACCGAGTACGGGGAGCTGTTCGTCGGCTACCTCATCCTCGTCGCGTGCGCCTTCACCGGTCTCCACCGGGCCGGCCTCGTCGGCCGGCTCACCGCACTCACCGGCAAGCACCGCAACATCACGCTCACCGCGGCCTTCGTCGCCGCCGCGTGCTTCCCCTTCACGCAGAGCAACGACCAGTACACCTCGGTCGCCGCGAACATCCTGATCTTCGCGACCGTCGCACTCGGCCTCAACGTCGTCGTCGGCCTCGCCGGCCTCCTCGACCTCGGCTACGTCGCCTTCCTCGGCGTCGGCGCCTACGCCGCCGCACTGGTCTCCGGCTCACCCGACTCCACCATCGGCGTCCAATTCCCCTTCTGGGCCGCCGTCCTCACCGGCGCGGGCGCATCCCTGGTCTTCGGCGTCCTCATCGGCGCCCCGACCCTGCGGCTGCGCGGCGACTACCTCGCCATCGTCACCCTCGGCTTCGGTGAGATCTTCCGCATCACCATGAACAACCTCAACGGAAGCACCGGACCCGACGTCACCAACGGCTCCGCCGGCATCCCCAACGTCCCCGACCTCGTCTTCTTCGGATTCGACTTCGGGATCGAACACACCATCCTCGGCGTCCCCATCGGCCGCTTCGGCAACTACTACCTGCTGATGCTGCTCGCCACCGCGATCGTCGTGATGGTCTTCCGCCGGGCCGGCGAATCCCGCATCGGCCGCGCCTGGGTCGCCATCCGCGAGGACGAGACCGCAGCCACCGCCATGGGCATCAACGCCTTCCGGCTCAAGCTGCTCGCCTTCGCCCTCGGCGCCTCCCTGGCCGGTCTCGCCGGCTCCGTACAGGCCCACGTGACCTACACCGTCACACCCGAGCAGTACCAGTTCGCCGGGCCCGTACCACCCAACTCCGCCTTCCTGCTCGCCGCGGTCATCCTCGGCGGCATGGGCACCCTCAGCGGACCCATCATCGGCGCCGCACTGCTCTACCTCATCCCGGCCAAGATGCAGTTCATGGCCGACTACCAGCTGCTCCTCTTCGGCCTCGCGCTCGTCCTCCTGATGCGCTTCCGCCCCGAGGGCCTGGTCGCCGACCGCAGGAAGCAACTCGAATTCCACGAGACCGGCCAACTGGACGTACCCGAACAACGCCTGCCCGAAGGGGCCGTCGGCGTCACCAAGGCGGAGGCGTGACCGACATGACGACCACCGACACCACCCCGGTGAAAGACCCGAGCGGCCCCGTACTCACCGCCACCGGCGTCACCATGCGCTTCGGCGGACTCACGGCCGTACGCTCCGTGGACCTCGAGGTCCACGCCGGCGAGATCGTCGGCCTGATCGGCCCCAACGGCGCCGGGAAGACCACCTTCTTCAACTGCCTCACCGGGCTCTACATCCCCACCGAAGGCACCGTCGCCTACAAAACCACCGTCCTGCCGCCCAAGCCCCACCTCGTCACCCAGGCAGGCATCGCCCGGACCTTCCAGAACATCCGGCTCTTCGCCAATATGACCGTCCTGGAAAACGTCCTCGTCGGCCGGCACACCCGCACCAAGGAAGGCCTCTGGTCGGCCCTCCTGCGCGGCCCCGGCTTCAAGCGCGCCGAAACCGCGTCCAAGAAGCGGGCCATGGAACTCCTGGAGTTCACCGGCCTCGCGGCCAAGGCCGACCACCTCGCCCGCAACCTCCCCTACGGCGAGCAGCGCAAGCTGGAAATCGCCAGGGCACTGGCGAGCGACCCCGGCCTGCTCCTCCTCGACGAGCCGACCGCGGGCATGAACCCGCAGGAGACCCGCGCCACCGAGGAACTCGTCCTCGCCATCCGCGACAAGGGCACCGCCGTCCTCGTCATCGAGCACGACATGCGCTTCATCTTCAACCTCTGCGACCGGGTCGCCGTACTCGTCCAGGGCGAGAAGCTCGTCGAAGGCACCTCCGAGGTCGTCCAGGGCGACGAACGCGTCATCGCCGCCTACCTCGGCACCCCCTTCGAAGGAGCCCCCGGCGACGAGGAGGCGGCCGAGGTCGAGGCGGCGGAAGCGGCTGCCCCCAGCACCCGAACCAGCAAGGAGGGCGACCAGTGACCGCACTGCTCGAAGTCGAGGACCTGCGGGTCGCCTACGGCAAGATCGAAGCCGTCAAGGGCATCTCGTTCAGCGTCGAGGCCGGCCAGGTCGTCACCCTCATCGGGACGAACGGTGCGGGCAAGACCACAACGCTGCGCACCCTGTCGGGGCTGCTCAAGCCGCTCGGCGGCTCGATCCGCTTCGAGGGCAAACCGCTGACCGGGGTTCCCGCCCACAAGGTCGTCGCGCTGGGCCTGGCCCACTCGCCCGAGGGACGGCACATCTTCCCCCGGCTGACGATCGCGGAGAACCTCCAGCTCGGAGCGTTCCTCCGGAACGACGGCGAGGGGATCAGGAAGGACATCCAGAAGGCGTACGACCTCTTCCCCATCCTCGGCGAGCGCCGCAACCAGGCGGCGGGCACGCTGTCGGGCGGCGAGCAGCAGATGCTGGCGATGGGTCGCGCGCTGATGTCCCGGCCGAAGCTGCTGATGCTCGACGAGCCGTCGATGGGACTCTCGCCGATCATGATGCAGAAGATCATGCAGACGATCTCCGAGCTGAAGTCGCAGGGCACGACGATTCTGCTGGTCGAGCAGAACGCACAGGCGGCGCTGTCACTGGCCGACCACGGCCATGTGATGGAGATCGGCAAGATCGTGCTGTCGGGGACGGGAGAGAACCTGCTCCACGACGAGTCGGTCCGCAAGGCCTACCTGGGCGAGGACTGACGACCGCACGGCGCACGCGCACGGCGTTACGCGATGTCGCTCACGCCGTGCCGTCCGCGTCATGCGTTACGGCGAAGGGCCCGCACCGATCTCGTCCGGTGCGGGCCCTGCGCGGGCCCGGGGGGCTCCTTCGCGGGCCCGGGGGGCCGGGGCGTGCCCGGGGGGCCGGGGCGTGCCCCGGGGCTGGGGCGCGGATCCCCTCACGGGTCCGGGGCCCCGCTACTCCCCCGACGGCTGCTTCTTCTCCTCGGCGTCCTCGATGACGGCCTCGGCGACCTGCTGCATGGACATCCGGCGATCCATGGACGTCTTCTGGATCCAGCGGAAGGCGGCGGGCTCCGCCAGCCCGTACTGCGTCTGCAGAATGCTCTTGGCCCGGTCCACGAGCTTGCGGGTCTCCAGGCGCAGAGAGAGGTCGGCGACCTCCTTCTCCAGGGCCCTCAGCTCGGTGAAGCGGGAGACCGCCATCTCGATGGCGGGCACGACATCGCTCTTGCTGAACGGCTTGACGAGGTACGCCATGGCTCCGGCGTCCCGCGCCCGCTCCACGAGCTCGCGCTGCGAGAAGGCGGTGAGCATCAGGACGGGGGCGATGCTCTCCTCGGCGATCTTCTCGGCCGCGGAGATGCCGTCGAGGATCGGCATCTTGACATCGAGGATGACGAGGTCCGGCCGGTGCTCGCGGGCCAGCTCGACGGCTTTCTGCCCATCGCCCGCCTCACCGACGACGGTATAGCCCTCCTCCTCGAGCATCTCCTTGAGGTCGAGACGGATGAGGGCCTCGTCCTCGGCGATGACAACGCGGGTGGTCAACGGCGGGACGTGCGGCTGCTCGTCGTCGACGGGCTGCTCGGGGTCGGCGGCGCTCACGGGACTCCTCGTTCCAGGCAGGTGGTGCCCCACGAGCCTACCTAGCTCCTGTATGTTTGAGGCACGGAGGGGTTACGCTAACCTTCGGATTGCAGGAGCTCCGGTAGTCCAATCGGCAGAGACGATACCCTCAAAAGGTATTCAGTGTGGGTTCGAGTCCCACCCGGGGCACTTTACCTTTCTTTTCAAGGTTCGCAGACGATTGGCGATCTTCACTCGCCCAGGTGAACACCTCTTCGAATCACCCCGCGACGGCAGAGATCCAACAAAGCTCGCGGACATGTACGACCTTGAAACGCGCAGGAACGCACTCGCTCTTGTTCAACAGGGCCGCAGCCTCAACTCCGTCAGCAAGCAAGTAGGCATATCCCGCGCAGCAATCCGCGAGTGGCAAGTTCGGATCGAGCCCCTTCGGCGGGCCTCCCGCGACACCGAGTGCGCACGGTGTTCGCCTGAACCGTGCTTGCCGGGAGAACCGGCCGCGTACGCGTACCTGCTCGGCTTATATCTTGGAGACGGCTGCATCTATCTTGGGGCTGCATCAGTCCGCACCCACGCGGCGGTTACCACTTGCGGATCGCCTACGCCGATGTATGGCCTGGGCTGATTGCCGAATGCCGCGATGCCATCACAACCGTCTGCCCCGAGCTCTGCGTCTATCTCCTCCAGCGGCAGGGATGCGTGATGGTCACGAGCTACAGCAAGCACTGGCCCTGCCTGTTTCCTCAGCATGGGCCCGGCCGCAAGCACGATCGGCTGATCGCCTTGGCAGCGTGGCAGCAGCAGGTGGTCGATGCTTACCCCTGGGACTTGATCCGGGGGCTCATCCACTCCGACGGTTGCCGGATCACCAACTGGACCACTCGCCTCGTCGGCGGAGAGCGGAAGCGCTACGAATACCCGAGGTACTTCTTCACGAACAAGTCGGATGACATCCGGCAGCTCTACACAGACACGCTCGACATACTCGGGATCACTTGGACCCACTGCACTCGTAACGGCAGCCCGCTCAACATTTCCGTCGCCAGACGCGAGTCAGTCGCGCTCATGGACGCGCACGTGAGTCCGAAGTACTGATGCCGCTTTCAGCGTCCACCGTCTCGCCCGTTTCGGGCAGCGAGACTAACGACTACTTCTGGTAGTCGTCCTCGCCGATGTGGTGGACGCGGACCAGGTTCGTGGAGCCCGGGACGCCCGGTGGGGAGCCCGCCGTGATCACGACGATGTCGCCCTTCTGGCAGCGGCCGACCTTCAGCAGGTGCTCGTCGACCTGCTGGACCATCTCGTCCGTCGAGTCGACCGCCGGGCCGAGGAAGGTCTCCACGCCCCAGGTGAGGTTGAGCTGCGAGCGCGTGGGCGGTTCGGGGGTGAAGGCGAGGACCGGGATCGGTGAGCGGTAGCGGGACAGCCGGCGGACCGTGTCTCCCGACTGGGTGAAGGCGACCAGGAACTTCGCGCCGAGGAAGTCGCCCATCTCCGCCGCCGCGCGGGCCACCGCGCCGCCCTGGGTTCGGGGCTTGTTCCGCTCCGTGAGCGGCGGGAGGCCCTTGGCGAGCATGTCCTCCTCGGCCGCCTCGACGATGCGGCCCATCGTCCTGACCGTCTCGATCGGGTACTTGCCGACGCTCGTCTCGCCGGAGAGCATCACCGCGTCCGTGCCGTCCATGACGGCGTTGGCCACGTCGGAGGCCTCCGCGCGGGTGGGCCGGGACGCGTCGATCATCGAATCGAGCATCTGGGTCGCGACGATGACCGGCTTCGCGTTCCGCCTGGCCAGCTTGATCGCGCGCTTCTGGACCATCGGCACGGATTCCAGCGGCATTTCGACGCCGAGGTCGCCGCGGGCGACCATGATCCCGTCGAAGGCGTCGACGATTCCTTCGAGGTTGTCGACGGCCTGCGGCTTCTCCACCTTGGCCAGAACGGGCAGCCGGTAGCCCTCCTCGTCCATGATGCGGTGGACGGCCTCGATGTCGCGGGCGCTGCGGACGAACGACAGCGCGATGATGTCGGCGCCGGTGCGCAGGGCCCAGCGGAGGTCTTCGACGTCCTTCTCGGAGAGGGCGGGGACGGAGACGGCGACGCCGGGGAGGTTGAGGCCCTTGTGGTCGGAGATCAGGCCGCCTTCGACGACCTTGGTGTGTACGCGGGGGCCGTCGACCTCGACCACCTCGAGCGTGACGCGGCCGTCGTCGACGAGAATGCGCTCGCCGCAGCTGACATCGGCGGCCAGGCCGTCGTATGTGGTGCCGCAGATCCGGCGGTCGCCTTCCATTTCCTCGACGGTGATGGTGAATTCATCGTCGCGTTCAAGGAGTACGGGACCTTCGCGGAAGCGGCCGAGGCGAATCTTCGGGCCTTGAAGGTCGGCGAGCACCCCGACGCTGCGGCCCGTTTCGTCGGAGGCGCTCCGCACGCGTCGGCAGCGTTCCTCGTGCTCGGCGTACGTGCCGTGGCTGAGGTTGAGGCGTGCTACGTCCATTCCCGCCTCGACCAGTGCCTTGATCTGGTCGTATGAGTCGGTGGCGGGGCCCAGAGTACAAACGATCTTTGCTCGGCGCATGGTTCGAGCCTAAGACTTACTCGCCAGTAGAGAATTGGATGCACATGACTACTCAACGGCCTTTGCGTGAAACATTATTGACAAGTGTTGAAAAGTGCGCGGGGGTGCTCCGATGAGCAGAACCCCCGGCTCGGCCCAGTCCCCGACCGTCATCCGGTGCGCTTGCGGACCATGAAAGCGGCGCGCTTCTCGGGGAGGTCGAGATGCCGGGTCATCCGGAAGCCTGCCCGTTCGAATGCGCGGACGGATCGGGTGTTGCGGATATCCGGCTCGGCGACCACCTGTCCGGCGTACGGGTCGATCCGCAGCTGCCAGTCGGAGACGGCGCGCAGCAGCTGCGCGCCGAGGCCGCGGCCGCGGTAGCCGGAGGGGCCGAGGAGCAGATGCACGCCTGCGTCGCGGGGTCTCGCGGCGTAGTGGTTGGCGAGCGGGTCGAGGTCGGCGCGGTAGAGCTCCCAGTAGCTCATGGGGGTGCCGTCGAGGGCGCCGAGGTAGGGGGTGGAGTGGTTGCTGGCGATCTGTTCGCGCAGATAGGCGTCGATGCGCTCGATGGGCTGGGCCATCTTCCAGAAGCGGGCGACCTCGGGGTCGTTCATCCAGGCGTGGACGAGGGGGGTGTCGGCGGACGGCTTCACGGGGCGCAGGGTGAAGGTGCCGGCCGGCAGCCGGGTCTCGGCGGGGGCGAGGTCCTGGCGGATCACTGGGGCTGCTCGTCTCTCGAGGTCGCGGACGCGATGGGGTTGGGGATGTCGACGTAGACCGACTGGGTCTCGATGGGGCCGGTCAGCTCGTCCATGCCGCGGACGCGGGTGAGGAGGTTGGCCTTGCAGCGCAGGGTGGGGGCGCGGCGCAGTGTGGTGGCGAGGCGCAGCCGGTCGCCGTGCTCGGTGGCGAGCGCGGCGAGGGTGTGGTCGGCGCGGTGGAGCAGGTCGTTCTCGTCGGCGAGGTTCTGGGAGCCGAGGGCCCCGATGAGGCCGAGGAGGTTGTTGATGCCGATGTAGTAGGTGAGGCGTTCGTCGATGACTGTGTCGGCGACGTAGGTGCCGAGGTCGCGGCCGACGCCGGGGATCCAGCCGTAGAGGGCTTCACTGCGGGCCGGGGAGAAGTAGTAGCCCTGGTTGTCGCGGTAGTGGCCGCCGACGGGCCAGCCGTTCTCGTCGAGGGTGACGAGGGTGTTCTGGTGGTGGGCCTCGAGGCCGAGTCCGTAGCGCGCGTACAGCCAGAGCACGGGGTGGATGACGGCTGTGAGGTAGCGCTCGAACCACTCGTGGGCGGTGTCGGGGACGCTGCAGCCGGTCTGCTGGGCGAGCCGGTGGAGGGTGACGGCGAGTTGGGAGCGGTTGTCGGGCAGGTCGGGGCGTTCGGCGAGGAGCCCGGCGACGCAGACACCCTGGGGTGCGGCGGGGCGGCCGCCGCGCGAGGGGTTGCCGCCGACGGGGTGGTCGCGGAGAGGGTGGTCGGGGAAGGGGTTGTCGCGGACCACGACGTCGAGTCCGGTGGGGGTGCCGTCGGGCGCGTCGACGGCGAGCCAGGCAGGGTCGCCGACGATGCCGAAGCCGGGGTGGGCGGCGGCGAGCGCGTCGCGGAGGCCCGCGTCGAGAAGCCGGTGCACGGCGATGCCGCGGCGCAGCTCGGGGCGGGTGTTCTCGCGGCGGGAGTTGGTGATGCGCAGGCCGACGGAGAATTTCAGCATCACGGGGGCGTCGGCCCGGTAGAGGGTGCGTACGGACGAGGTGGCCGACCAGGCGGGTCCTGCCGGTCCGAGGTCGTGCAGCAGTCCCGCGTCGATGAGTGCCTGTACGGCGGGCCGGTGGCGGACGTCCTGTGCCTGCCAGGGGTGGGCGGGGACGAGGACGGTGCCGGGTGGTGGTGTGAGCCCCTCGCCCGCCAGTTCGGTGAAGAGCTGCTGCGTGCCGCGGTCGAGGGCGGAGTCGGTGCGTACGACGGAGGGGTCGGCGGCGAACCAGTGGAGGGGGAACGCGCCGCGCAGTTCGGGTGAGTAGCGGGCGGCCTCGGCGTCGGTGAGGCCTTCGCGGCTCTTGGGGGTGGGGTGCAGGGGGTGGCCGGTGATGAGGCTCTGTTCGGCGGTGAGGAAGGCGGTGGTGCCGGCGGGGTCGCCGGGTGTCAGGGTGCGGGCCCGTACGAATTCCTCGACGCGTCGGAGGGAGTCGGTGACGCGGCTGGTGAGGTCGGCGACGGCGGTGGGTTCTCCCGCGGCGGCCTCCATGGCGAGGAGGGCGGCGACGGCGGTGGCGGAGGCGTGTGTTCCGGTGTGCAGCCGGGCGGGTCCGAAGCGGTGCCAGCCGGTGGCGGACCAGTGCAATACGGGTGCTTCGATGCCGGTGCCGGAGGTCGGCAGGTCGAGTCGCAGGACGCCGTCGGCGGGGCGCGGCACGCCGGTTTCGCGTACCCAGCAGCGCAGGAGGTTCTGGGCCGTGGCGGCGTCGGCCACGGCTGATGGGGGGCGTCGGGCCAGCTGTTCCTGCGCTCCGTCGTCCTGCAGTGTCGGGCTCATGAAGTCTCTTTCCGCGCGCCGGCTCTGGAGCCGGCCAGGAGGTGGGGCGTCGCGTCCACGTCCAGGCCGAAGGAGGTGAATCCGGTGCGCTGCGGCAGCGGGTAGGCGTCGCGGCCGGTGAGGGCGTTGAGGATGACGGCGGAGCGCCAGGCGGCGAGACCGAGGTCTGGTGTGCCGACGCCGTGGGTATGCCGTTCGGCGTTCTGGACGAAGACGGAGCCTTCGATGGAGCCGTCGAGTACGAGGCGCTGGTCCCCGTCGACCTGGGGGCGGCCGGCGTCGTCTCGTACGAGGCGGTCCCGCAGCGGGGCGAGGAGGCCTTCGAGGGGGCGCTCGCGGTAGCCGGTGGCGAGGACGACGGCGTCGGTCTCCAGTCCGGCCGCGGTCTCCTGCTCGGCGTGTTCGAGGCCCAGTACGGTGCGGTCGCCGGAGCGTTCGGCGGTGCGGACGGTGACTCCGGGGGTGAGGGTGGCGTCGGGCCAGCCGCCGTGCAGGGAGCGCCGGTAGAGCTCGTCGTGGATGGCGGCGAGA